>CALXQH010000051.1 GCA_944390525.1 uncultured Clostridia bacterium
AAATGAAGGAAATGTTGAAAAATTATGTAAAATGGTGTAAAAAAAAAAAGAGTATAAAAATTAAAAAAAAAAAAGGAGAAAATATGAAAAATAAAATTATAAAAATTACAATATTATTAATAGTAATTTTATTGGGAGCCATAGGATTGGCTATTTCCGTAGAAGAAAACATAACTTTACAAACAGCAAAAGTAACAAATAATGCGGCAAAAAATACTCAAAGTTCATATAACATAAATGTTGAAACACCTTGGCAGATTAGTAATAAACTAGAATATATGAGAATAAGACTAAGAAGAACAAATCGTCAAGGGTTTTCATATTATGATGCTTTGCCTATGTATGACAAAGATCCAAGTATAAAAATATACTGTATTGAACCAGGTGCAAGAGTTAGCTTCCGCCATTATGGTTATGAATATGATGATTATAGAATAATAACAACTAAGGAAGACTTAATAAATAGCGGTTATACAGAATATTACATGACACCTATTTATAACAGTGCTGGTATATTTGAATTACCTGTAGCAGCATCTTACATATTATCTGCAGAAGATAAAGAAACTACCGGAGAATATGTAGATATTTATTGTGATGGAAAAATTAATCATGTTTGGCTTAATGAAGATGATGCTAAATGGTTAGAAAAACAACGTGGAATTTGGAGACTATGCAAAAATACTGCTAGTAATGGATATAGATTAGATATGATATACCCTTACGGAATAGGTGAAAAGCTTATTCTATCAGATGATATATCAATATTTGGTGGAAAAGCATCTATTTATGATTCTGAAGCAAAAAATTATACTGAATATGATTTAACTGTCAGAAATAAAGGATTACAACCTAAAGATAACACAAATATAGACTTAGTGGAAGCAGAATTTAGTAATAATTTATGCACAGTAGGTCCATTTAATATATCTTATACAAATGGAATTTATGGAAAAGTAGCCTTTGCAGGAATATCAAAAGTAACTCTTATGGGACTTGATGCTAATAAAAAAGAAGTACAAGAAATAGAAATAAAAAATTATTATTTGAAAAACAATGTAGGAAATTATACAAAGGTTTCAGCAGATTCTATGTATTTCTTCTCAGGAGATAATGAATATAAAATAGACAGACTAAACGGAAACGAACAATATATAAAATCAGGTCAAGATTTTAAATTAGAATTTGAATATCCAAGTAATTCAACTATAGTATATGCTAAATTAAAAGTAGAATTTAAATATATGCTAGCTAATGGTGAATACAACAAATTAGTAGGTATGGAATACTATATTTGGGATGGAATATTTGGAGAGACTAAAAACCAAACTTTAATTGCAGCAGATGCAGATAGAACTATATATACAGAAAATCTAGAACTTGAACCTGTTGAAATAAAATTACCATATTTAGGCGGTAATGTATGGGAAGATGGTTTAGGAAGTAAAGAAAATATAGCTGATGGAAAAAACAACACAACAAATGATGTTCCATTGCCAAACATAAAAGTTACATTATATACAGCCGATGGAAATCTAGCAACTTTACAAGCAGACCCAAATCAATCAGGAATTTCTAACGAAGATATAATGCATAGAGTAAATCCAACATATACAGATAAAGACGGAAATTACTTATTTGAAGGAATATATCCAGGAAAAGAATATTATGTAGAATTTGAATATAATGGACAAATATATTTACCAACAAAGAAGATAATTCCAGAAGCAGAAGATACATCAAAAGGCTTAGAAAAAGCAAATGAAAGAACAGATTTTAATAATAAATTTGCTGAAATAGGAGCATATCCAGAAAATTACAAAACTTCAAATTCACTAGAAAAAAATTTAGGAACATATAATAAAGTATATTCACAATATGAATTAATGGGATATACTCTAAATGAAGAAGGAAAATATCAAAAAACAGGCATTCAGCTAATAGATGGATATTTATATGAAGAGAACGGAAACCAAACTATAACATATGAACAAGGTGAAATATCTAAAAAAATATTAGATTATATACAAAAAAATAAAAAATCACCAGATATAAAAGAGATTTATTCATCAATAGCAGGTAATGACACAGAAATGTGGAGAAAACTTCAATATATAGAAGACTGTAAAATTAAGTCATATTCTGATAAATATACAGCTACATCTGAATATAAAGATTATATTAATCAAGGATTATGGAGAAGACAAGAAGAAAGATTAATATTAACAAAAGATGTTCTTTATGGAGCAACAAGAATAAATGGAAAAACAGAAGTTTATGAATATGATGATAGAGAAGATGCAAATTGGGAAATTCAAACTAGAATGAAAAATTATGCTCAATATTATAGTGGAGCATATGTAAATGGAATTTATCAATCTGACTTAGTATATGATGGAAAAAATGTTGGAAACACTGATAATTTATTAGAAGTATATATAACATATAAAATTACTATAAAAAACTCTTCTCAGAACATTTTAACACAAATAACAGAAGTAGTAGATTATTATGATGAAGACTATACTTTTATTGATAACTTATCTTGGGTAATGTATGGAAACAAGGATGAATTAAAACTAACTAGAACAAATTATTATGATATGATTGATAGCTTATCATTGAACAAAATTCCTAATGCTAAAGACATAATTAGTAATACAAGTAGCAAATATGGAGAAAATACACAAAAAAATATTTCTGATGAAACAAAAGCAATTTATATTAGAGGATTAGAGGATAAAAAATTAACAGCAGGGGAACAAGCATATATTTATCTAACATTTAAAGTTAATAAACAAGATGTAACTGAAAATGACAATATTTATGCAAACTATGCAGAAATAAATGGTTATAAAACATTTTATGCAAATGGTACTGAATTACCTAATGGAAATAAAATTACAGACGATAAAACTGTAGCAGGAATAATAGATCAAAAATCAATACCAGGAAATTTAACAGCAGCAGACTTAACTGGAACAAAATATGAAAAAAACTTTGAAAATGATACAGACCGTGCAAAAGGAATAAATGTAAAACAAAACAGTGGAAATAGAGTTATAAATGGAACGGTTTGGGAAGACCAAAGAACAAAAATATTTAATAATGTTGCTATAGGAGACGGTATAAGAGATGAAAACGAAAAGGGAGTAATAGGAGTAACTGTTTTACTATTAGAAGTATTAGATGACGGTACAGAATACTTATGGCAAACAACACAAACTGATTTAAATGGTTACTATCAATTTCCGCCAAAAGGAGAAGAAAATTCAAATGGTATTATTCCTGGAAACTATATAGTAAGATTTATATATGGTGGCAATCAACAGACTTTATCAACAATATTAAGAGAAGATGGAACATTAGAAAAGTTATCATATAATGGTCAAGACTTTAAATCAACAGTATATCAAAAAGATATGACATCTGGCAATGACTTAGAAAAAGAATATTATGATATTTCAGGATTAGACAGCTATGGCAAAAATTTATCAGATGCAAAAGATTTATGGGAAGATAAAAAAGTTACAATAAAACAAGAAAATCAATTGCAAAATCAAAATGTAACATTACAAGGTAGACAAACTTTAATTAATAATAGTAAAACTTTAACAAATGCCTTATCAGAACTTTTAGCATTACCTTATACAAATAGTAATCTTAGTGATGAAGATGTAGATAATTTACGTCCATATACAGAAATGGTAGCAGAAACTGCAATTATAAATATTGAAGGAGAATATAATAGAACAGAAAGTAGCTTATCTGATAATAACGGTATTTATGTTCTAAAAAATGTAGATTTTGGATTAACAGAAAGACCAAAAGCTCAGCTAGAATTAAATAAAAAAGTAGAACATATTAAAATAAAGCTTGCAAATGGAAATATATTATTTGACACTAAACAAGCAACAAATAATTTGATATGGCAGGGAGCTAAAAACTATAATTTAGACACTAAAATAGAAGAAAATAAATACAATTATACGTATATAGACAATATATTAAATATACTTAATAGAAACGGTATAATTCAAATTACAATGGACGAAGAACTAATGCATGGTGCAACTGTAGAAATAACTTATAATATAGAAGTAGCAAATGTTAGTGAAACAGACTATTTAGACAAAGAATTTTATTATAAAGGAGAAATTCCAAACAATGCTACAGTAGTAACAACAACAGCAACACAAATACTAGATTATGTATCAAACAATTTACAATATAATGCTTTAAACAATAATGGTTGGGATGCTATAAATGCAGACTCTGTTATAAAAAATGGTTTAGTAAATGCAAACTTAAATAATAGTGTAAGTCAAATAAATACTATTTTACAAGCTGATGAAACAAATAAAATGTTGACAGAATTAAAACCTGGAGAAAAGACAGAAAGTCAACAATTACTATTAACTCAAGTAATTACATCACAAAACAGTAATGATGATTTAACTTATAAAAATGTAGCAGAGATAGTGCAAACTGAAAATACAGTAGGAAGAAGAATGGCATTTTCAATAGTAGGAAATCAAGATCCAACACAAACAGCCCAAGAAGTGGATACAAGTAGTGCTGAACCAATAATTATATTACCACCTTTTGGTGAAGAAAGTTTATACTTAGGACTAACATTAACAGTTATAACAATGCTTGCAAGTGGTATTATATTAATTAAAAAATTTGTGCTTTGTTAAAAAATAATCTCGCAATTTATTGCGAGATTATTTTTAAAATTTAAATTAGTTTGGCTTTCACTATATTAGCTATTTGATAAATAAATACTTTAGGAGTGAAATTTAAGTTATATTACATCACTGAGTCTCATTTCCATAGGACCTATATAAATATCTTTATTTATATTATCTTTTGAAGGAAAATCATAATCACGATGACACTTTATAATTGCATAATTATTATAAATATATATTTTAGACCCTCCATCTAAATAAGCTTCTCTTATACAATAACCATTTTCAGCGTCAATTTCTGCTTGCTGTATAATTTTTTCCATTATAGAATTATCTTCTTCTAAGATTTTAATTAAGTCTTTTCCTTGAATTTTAACTTTTTCTATTCCATAATAATATATGTCATAATCTTCTAGACTAAAAACCTTTTTAGAAACCAATTTTTCTCCTTTAGAAAATACAATGGAAATTTTATTATTTGAATTATACTTTAAAAAATATATGATACATATTGTTATTAATACAATTAAAATACTTATAAATATTATTAAATATCTTTTATACATAATTAAAATCCAAAACCTTTCATATAAATTTACTTATATATAGTATAATAATTTTACTACTAAATGTCAATAAAAGAGGAAAAAGGTGAATTCTAAAATATTATGTAAATAAAAAAACAGAATTTACTATTTTATTACAAAATTAATAATTTTGTAACATAAATTTAATATTTGTGACTTAAAATGACTTTCCGTAAAGATATTTCCAGTTTTCTACAAATTTGGAAAGAAACTACTATTGAAAAATATATTAAAATTGTTAAAATATAATTAATATATAATATGCGAGTATTAAACAAATAAGAACAAAAATTTGCTAAAAATAAAACAGGAGGGTTATAATGAACAAATTATTAAAAAAAATCATCGCTACACTTTTAACAATTACATTAGGTAGTGCGAATCTACTAGTAATAGGTTCATATGGAACTACATATGCATTATCTGATTCAGAGCTATCAGAACAAACATCTGAAACAAATAATACAAATATAGAATTTAATGCGTATTTTGAAAACAATATACATATAGAAACAGCAAAAATTTCAGAAGCTACAAAATTGTTCATTAATGTAAAAGTAAAAAACGCAGGTTATCTAGAAAATGCACAAATTATGTTACAAAATGCTAATTATAAAATTAGTCAAGACATAAATAATAAAAATATTCAAAGTGTAGACAAAGAAAATAATAAAATATTACTTAATCAATTAAATAGTGGTTCAAATATAACTCTAGAAATACCAATTACTATTTTAAATGATGATAAAGTTTCTTTAGATAATTTTTCAAAAGAGTCAAAAGTTGTACTTACAGGAAACTATATAGATGGAAATGCAAAAGAAAATGAAATTTATAAAGAAATAGTTAATAAACTTTACTGGGAAGGTACAGCCGAAGGTATAGTTGAAGGAGAACTTACAAAATACATTCCATATAATATAGAAGAACAATATGGTGTAATATTACAAGCACAGGTAAATACAGGGATATTAAATAGTACATTACCAATAAAAGAAACACAAGTTAATATAAAAGTACCAGAAATAAATAACCAAAAACCTACATCAGTTAATGTTATAGCTAATAATACAAAAGCAAGCAATGGAAATATAGATGGAACAGAATTTGATGCACAAAACTATACATATAACAACGAAACAGGAATTGTAACAATTACAGTTACAAATTTACAAAATGCAATTTCATGGGTTAAAGATGTAAAAGACGAATTTTTAGTTAATTTTACTTTTGAAGGTAAAGATATATATGATTTTGTAAATGAAAATAAACTAAATGCTTTATCTGAAGTAGAGGCAAAAATACAAGTATACAATAATGAACCAACTACTATAACTAAAAATACAACTATTGAAATGATAGAAGAAGAAAAGTTAGGAAATATTACAGACTTTGAAATATTAGCATCAGAATATATAAGTAAAGGTCAAATGTATGCTAACTATGAAGCAGAAGATAAAAAAGAAACAAATTATACAGTACGTTATGAAGCTGTTATTAACAATATAAAATTAGTAGATAGCATAACTTTAATTCAATCTAGAGATGAATTAGAGAATGCTACAAATTCATCAACTTTAAACTTAAAAGATAGTGTATATAATAAAACGATAATAATTAGTCAAAAAATATTTAATAAAATTTTAGGTCAAGATGGAATTATAGAAATATATAATAAAAATAATGAAAAAATAGCAATTATTGATAAAGATGCTAAAAAAGATGAAGAAGGGAATTATATAACAGATATAAGTTCAAAAGACGAAGCTGAAATATCAATAATAACAAGCAAGCCTATTTCAGAGGGAAAATTAAGTATTGAAGTAGAAAAAGCAATAAAAGGTAACTTTCCTTATACAAAACAACAATTAAAAACATCAACAAAATTAAATACTAAATTAGAAGGAAAAATAAATAATTCAAGTGTTGAAAAATTAGCAAACATAGAATTAAAAGAACCAAAAAATATTGTTGAACTTTCTTTAAATAAAGCAGAATTAAGTAATATAGTAGAAAATAAAAATGTAGAAATAAGAGTAACGTTAGATACTTCAAGTATAGATTATGCTTTGTATAAAAATCCTACATTAGAAATAAGATTACCATCTTGTATTAGTAAATTAAAATTAAGTTCTTATGATATATTAATGGATAATGGTTTAAAAATAAAAAATGTAAAAGCTGAAAACCAAGATGGAGCAGCTGTGATTTTTGTGCAATTAGAAGGAATACAAACAGAATATACAATAGGAGCAGAATATAAAGGTACAATAATCATAATAAATACTGATATAACAGTAAAACCATTAACGCCAAGTACAAGAGAAAAAATAATAATGAAATATACAAATGAAAATGATATACTTAGTCAAGCCCAAAATGCAAAAACAAATTCAGTAGAAAGCGATAATATTATTGAAACAGAAGTTAATTTTGTAGCACCAACAGGAGTATTGTTGTCAAATGGAATTTCAAATTATAAAGAAGATTCTAAAGAAGTATTATCAACAACAGAAGATACAATAACAGCAATAATAAATCCATATACAGAAGAAATAACAGCTAACATTTATGGAAAAGTAGTAAACAACTATGAGAATAATATAGAAAATATACAAATTTTAGGAAGATTTCCTATAGAAGGAAATAAAGAAATTGATAGCAATACAGATCTAGGTTCAAATTTTAGTATGAAAGTAGATTCAAATATAGCATTATCAGGAATAGAAGAGTCAAAATATACCATATATTATTCGGAAAATGCACAAGCTTCAAAAGATATTGCAAACACAAGTAATGGATGGACAACAACAAGAACAGAAAATGCAAAATCATATTTAATAGTAACCAATGATTATACAATGGAAAAAGGAAAAAGTATAGAATTTTCTTATAATGCTAAAATTCCATCTGATTTAAAATACAATAAAAGTTCATACGAAATATATAAAGTATATTATCAAAATAATTCAGAGATAGGAAATATTGAAGAAACGAAAAATTCTCCAAAAGTAGAAATTACAACAGGAGAGGGACCTGAATTAACTGCTACAATAACTCCAACAGCAGAAGTTATAAGAGAAGGCCAAGTTGTGAAAATGAAATTAGAAGTAAAAAATACAGGAACTATAAAAGCTGAAAATGTTAAAGTAAATATTCCTTTACCAGAATATACTGACTTTGTAGTACTCTCTCCAGGAAGTACATATATTGTTGATGAAGGAAAATTAAAAAGTTTTGAATTAGGAAACTTAGAGCCAAACCAGACTATAACAGTATCTTACCATATTAGATTTAAAAGACAAATTGAAGAAATTGATACAAGTGAAAATAAAGAGATAATAGTAAAAAATACTGCAACAATGACTGCAGACAATATACAAGGAGAAGTAAAAGTAGAAGATTGTAATTTAACTATTAAAGAAGGAATAATAGCAGTAAATCTTGTTAGTGATATTGACGAAACACAAATATTACAATCAGGAAATACTATTAGATATGAAGTAGAATTATATAATATTTCTGATCAAGATAAAATTGAGAATATAAATGTAACAATAAATCTTCCTAAAGGATTTATTGGAAAGCAAGTAGTTATAGAAAATGAAACTAGGCCAAAAGAAGAATTAGAAGATGCAATAAAATATAATATAGAAACTAATGTTATAACAGTTAATATAGATAAAATAGAAACAACTAGAAACATAAAACTAACTGTTTTAGTAAATGACTGTGAAGGAAATGTTAGTGCAAATGCATTTGTTAGTGGAGAAAATATAGAAGAACATTATTCTAATATTTCTGAATATGAAGTAGAAAAAGTTAATTTAGAAATATCAGAACTAACATCAACACCAACATATATTAAAGAAGGAGAAAAAGTAGAGTATCATCTAAAAATAACAAATAAAGGAAAATCTGATGTTTACTCAATAAGAGTAACTGATATTTTACCAGAAGGATTAATTTTTGAAAAAGCAACTTATACGATTGATGATGATAATACAGAAAGACTAATTAACTTTATAGAAGATGATAAATTAGAAATACCAATAACTGAAACACTTGGTTCTAATCAGACTATAAATATCATAATAACTGCTATAGCGGATCTTTTACCGGATAAAAATGAAAAAGAAATACAAAATTATGTAAGTATTAAAGCCAATAGTTTTCAAGAAACAAAAACAAATACAGTAATAAATTATATACAATATAATAGTGAAATAGATAGACCAAATGATGATGAAGAACAACAAACAGTAAACAGAATAACAGGTGCTGCATGGATAGATGCTAATAAAAATGGAAAAAGAGATGAAGATGAGCAAATTTTACCAAATATGGATATTGTTCTTATAAATAAAAAAGACAATACAATAGTGAAAGATATATATACTGGAGAAGAAAAAAGAGTAAAAACAGATAGTAATGGACAATATGAAATAAATAATTTGCCAAAAGGAGAATACATAGTTATATTTGTATATAATTCATCTATGTATAGTTTAACAACATATAAATCAGAAGGTGTAAGCGAACAATTAAATTCTGATGCTGTAGATATATATGTTACACTTGATGGAGTAAAAAGACTAGCAGGAATGTCAGATGTAATTAAAATTTCAGGTAATGATGTAAGAAATATTAATATTGGTTTATATGAAGCAGAAAAATTTGACTTAAAACTAGAAAAGTATATTACAAAAACTACATTAACAACACCAACAATAGGAACAAAAGTTACAACATACGAAGATAAAAAAGTTACTAAAGTAGAAGTTTTAAAGGGAAATTTAGGAAAAAGTAATGTTATCATAGAATATAAAATAGTTGTGACAAATCAAGGTACTGTACCAGGATATGTTAAAAAAATAGTAGACTATTTACCAGAAGATGTAAGCTTTTATTCAGAAATTAATAAAGACTGGTATTTATCAGAAAATGGAAATGCATATAATACAAGCTTAGCCAATACAGTAATTAATCCAGGAGAATCAAAAGAAGTTACAATAATTCTTAGTAAAATAATAACGGAAAAAAGTTTAGGAACCCTAAATAATACAGCAGAGATATACGAAAGTTATAATGAATTGGGACTAAAAGATGTAAATTCTGAACCAGGAAATAAAGCTGAAAATGAAAATGACATGTCAAAAGCAGATATTGTGCTATCAATAGTAACAGGAAAAGTAATAATATATGGATTACTTGGTTTAACAATAACTTCAATGCTTGCATTCGGAGTAGTAATGATAAAAAAGAAAGTATTAAATAAAAAATAAAGAAAGGAGAAAACATGAAAAAGAAAATAATAATCATAATTTTAACATTAATAGCGTTGATAGCAGTAATTGTAGGAATATATTTTTCTTTACAAAAAAATGTAAAATTAATAACTGCAATTACAAATTATGCAAAAGCATATGACCCATTTCTCGGAGATTTTCAAGGCATAGATTATAATTATACTTTTGATGATCCATTTTTAGGAGGGTTTAATGATAATTATTATGATGACCCATTTTTAGGAGGATTTAATGATAATAATTATGATGATCCATTTTTAGGAGGGTTTGATAACAACTATAATGAAGGAAGTTTTTTAGCACAGCCAAATAGACCAGGATATACTACTAGTACTAATTGGAATATAGTACAAGACTATTGGAAATTGCCTATAAATAATTACTGGCCAGAGGTTCCAGGAACTACATATGTACAAGGAGATTATTGGATACCAAAAGATTTATCTGGAAGACAAGTATATTGCCTTGAACCTGGTGCTCATATAAATTATTATTATCAAGCAGGATATAGTGATTCAGCTGAATACCAGTCTACAGGATATTATGATTTGCCTATAGCAGCAGCATATATTGTATCAGCAGACAATCGTGGCTATGGTGGAGTAGAATCATGGGCTCAAAAACAACAAGCTCTCTGGAATCTAAGAAAAAATGGACTTAATAACTTATATGATAGTGGATATAGCAGTTATGGATTTATAGAATCAGACAGCATCTCTGAACACGACAAACGGATCAAGTGTTTATGATACTGAAGCATATAATTATTCTATATATCATCAACAAATAAAGCAAAATGGATATAATGTATATGATAATACAAACAAAAATAATTTATCAGCTGAAAATACTAATAATACATATGTAGCAGGTCCATTCAATATATCTTATACAAACGGAATATATGGAAATATAGCATTTGCAGGTATGTCAAAAATAACATTAGTAGGACTTGATAGTAATAAAAATGAAATAGGGAATGTTAGTATTAAAAATTTTAAAATACAAAATTATACTGGAGGGTACAATACAATATCAGCTAATTCAATATGGCTTTTTAAAGATAATGGATACCATGTTTCTTCAGTATACGGAACTCCTATACCTTCTGGACAAAATTTTTATGTTGAATTTGATGCTCCTACAAACAAAAATATGATGTACGTAAAACTAAAAATTGAATTCAAATATATGTTATGTGAAGGAAAATACAATAGATTATCTGGTACAATGTTACAAGAAGGATATTATCAAAAATCTCAAAGCTTAGGAATAGCAGATGCCAAAAGGACAATATATACAAAATATCTAGAACTTGAACCAGTTGAGTTAAAATTACCATCTCTAGGCGGAAATGTATGGTTAGATGGTTTAGTTGCTCAAGGAAAAGAAAACAATGAAGATGGTAAAAATAAAACAGCAAATGATATATCACTTCCAAACATAAAGGTAACATTATATACTTCAGATGGAAGAATAGCAACATTAGATGCAGATCCAAAAGAATCAGGACTTTCTAATGAAGATATAATGCATAGAGTAAATCCAACTTATACGGATAAAAACGGAGATTATGTATTTGAAGGTATAGATGCAAGTAAACAATATTATGTAGTATTTGAATATGATGGACAATTATATTTACCAACAACAAAATTAACAGAATCAACAAATACATCAAAAGGTTTAGAAAAAGCAAATGAAAGAACTCAATTTAATAATAAATTTGCTGAAATACGTTCATACCCAGAAAATTACAAAACTACAAACTCATTAGGAAGAAATTTAGGAACTTATAATAAAGTATATTCACAATATGACTTAATGGGATATACACTAGATGAAAACGGAAAATATAGAAAGACAGGAATTCAACTAATAGACGGATTTGAATATGATGAAAATGGAAACCAAACCAAAAATTATACTCAGGGACAAATATCTACAAAAATATTACAATATATATATAGTAACAAACAATCGCCAGATATAAAAACAATTTATTCATCAATAGCAGGAAATAATACAGAATCTTGGAGAATGTTACAATTTATAGAAGACTGTAAAATAAAATCATATACTGGTAATTATATGGCAAGTTCTACTTATAAAGACTACATTAATCAAGGCTTATGGAGAAGACAAGAATCAAAGATTATATTAACAAAAGATGTATTGTATGGAGCAACAAGAATTAATGGAAAAACAGAATTGTATCAATATGACAATAGAGAAGAAGCAAGTAATGAATGGGAAATTCAAACCAGAATGCAAAATTATGCACAATATTATGCTGGAGCATATGTAAATGGAATTTATCAATCTGATTATAAATATGAAGGTGAAGCAACAAATGGAGGTAATGATTTAGAAGTATATATTACATATAGAATAAGTGTAAAGAATACATCAAACAGTATATTAATGCAAATACCAGAAGTTGTAGATTACTATGATAAAAATTATGAGTTTATGAGTGATTTATCTTGGGTAATGTATGATAAAGTTAACTTAAGACAAGACGACTATTATAACATGATTGATACTTTATCATTAAGTAAAATTCCTAATAATAAAAACATAAATAGTTCTACAAGTAGTCAATATGGAAGTACAACTCATCAAGACGTAGCAAATAATATGAATGCAATATATATTAAAGGAATACAAAATAAGGTATTAGGAGTGGGAGAACAAGCATATATTTATTTAACATTTAAAGTTAAGGAAAACTCAGATGGTATAATTTTAAGTGATTATACGAACTATGCAGAAATAAATGGATATAAAACATTTTATGCAAATGGCACAAGATTACCTAATACAGGAAAGATTACCAATAATACAACAGTAGCAGGAATAATAGATCAAAAATCAGTACCAGGAAACTTAACAAATGCAGATTTAAATGGAACAAAATATGAGAAAAATTTTGAAAATGACACAGATCGTGCAGTTGGAATTAGTATAGAACTTACAGGAAAAGAAAGAAACTTAAATGGATATGTTTGGGAGGACTCAAGAAATACAACTGTAAATAACGCTGTTATAGGTGATGGCATAAGAAATGACGGAGAAAAGAAAGTAGCAGGAGTTACAGTTCAATTAATAGAAAAATTATCAAATGGAAAAGAATACTTATGGAAAACTGTCCAAACAAATAAAGACGGATATTATCAATTTGATGGAATCATTCCAGGAGAGTATGTAATAAGATTTGTATATGGAGGTAATAAAGAAACAATAGTATCTACATATAACAATGGAGTATCATACAATGGCCAAGACTATAAATCAACAGTATATCAAAAAGATATGTTAGATAATAAAGACTTAGAAAAAGAATATTATGATATTTCAGGATTGGACAGCTATGGCAAAAATTTATCAGATGCAAGAGATCTATGGGAAGATGAAAAAGTAACAATAAAACAAGATGATACAAAACAAGAATATAATGTTACACTTGAAGGAAGAACTACAGTAAATAATCGTAGTACAACCTTAACTAATGAAATATCTGAACTTTTAGCTTTACCATATACTAAAAATAGTATAAGCGAAGAAGAGTTTAAGAAATTACAACCATATACACAAATGGTAGCAGAAACAGCTATTATAAATCTTGAAGGAGAAAGAAATGCAAAAATAACAATAGGAAAATCTTCAAATGTAGGAAATTCTAATCCTACCAGCCCAAATGGAAATTATGTTTTAGCTAATATAGATTTTGGTCTAACAGAAAGACCAAAATCACAAATAGAATTAAATAAAACAGTAGAACATATTAAAGTAGTTTTAGCTAACCAAAATGTATTATTTGATTCTAAAGAGGCTACAAATAACTTGATTTGGCAAGAAGCTACAAAATACAATTTGAATTCTTACATGAAAAATAATAAATATGAATTTTTATATAAAGATAACATACTCCAAAAAATTGGTAGGGACAACGGAGAAAATAATGGAATAATACAAATTACAATGGATGAAGAAATAATGCATGGGGCAACAATACAAATAAGTTATAATGTAGGAATAAAAAATAGTAGTGAAACAGACTATACAGGAGAAGATTTCTATTATAAAGGAATAGTTACAAATGAATCTAAATTAGTTACAACAACAGCTATACAATTATTAGACTATATTTCTAATAATTTACAATATAGATTAGAAGGAAATACCGGTTGGACTGCAGTAAAAGCGTCAGAACTTATAGAAAAAGGAATTGTTAACAAAAACTTGCAAGAAAGTATAGAACAATTTAATGTTATATTACAAACTTCAGACTTTGCTACAACTCCTTTAGAACCAGGACAAGAAGCTATAAAACAAAATGCAATAACATTAACACAAGTAATTACCCCAGAAAATGAAAACGACGACTTAACTTATGAAAATGTTGCAGAAATAGTACAAACTACAAATACTGTTGGTAGAAGATTAGCATTTTCTATAGTAGGAAATCAAAATCCAACAGAAAAAGCACAAGAAGTAGATACTGGAAATTCTGAACAAGTAGTAATATTACCACCATTTGGTGCAGGATATTTATATATAGGACTAGGAGTAGTTGTTGCAGTAATACTTGCTGGAGGAATAGTATTAATTAAGAAAAAAGTTCTTAAAAATAAAAAATAAACAAAAAGAAATCTTGTAAGAAATTGCAAGATTTCTTTTTTATGTATTGAAATTTAAGCAAAATTACGATAAAATATAAATATTAAAAAAGAAAAAAGTAAAAAAAACACAAAAGATGGCAAAAAAGATAGAAAACTTTTTTAATTTTTGTATTAAAAACGACAAATATTTTATATGGCTTGTACTACAATATATAAAAATTAAAAAAGTAGGGGTGGTCAAAAAGTGTTTCAAAATATACAAAAAAATATACAAGAAGAAGATAATATACAACAAATAAAACAAGAAAAAAGACCCATAAAAGAAATTGTTAGGGTTTTATTTAATTTACAAAATATAGCTATTTACACAATAGCTTTTATAATTTCAATGGTAGGGTTTGAGAGCCAAAATATTTTACTAAGTGTAAGTCCTTTTGCTATTAGTTTTTTAGCAGCTATGTTAAGTAATAAAATGCCTATAGGTATAGCATATTTATTAACTTTAGTAGGAACTGCAATTTCATTTGGAGTTAATAATTTATTAACTTATTTTTTAACAACATTAATATTTTTTGTAATGATATTAATAAAAAACCCTAAAGAACAAGAAAAAACTAATGAACAAAGAAGACTAGGAATACATTTATTTTTATCGGTATTTATAGTACAAATTATACCTATGTTTTTTACAAACTTTTATGTTTATGATTTATTAACTAGCATAGTTTTAGCTATTTCAAGTTATGTGTTTTATAAAATATTTAGCAATTCTATTACTATGATAAAAGAATTTAATATAAAACAAGCTTTTTCTGTAGAAGAAGTAATAGGAACAAGTCTTTTAATAGCAATAACTTTTTGTGCTTTTAAAGATATAAATATTTTTTCTTATAGCATACGTAATATATTAAGTATACTATTGGTTTTAATATTAGGTTGGAAAAATGGAATGCTAGTAGGAGCTACTAGTGGTATTACTATAGGAGTAGTTTTAGGAATAATAGGTGGAAATGAACCTATTATGGTAGCCTCATATGCTATATCAGGATTTATAGCAGGAATATTTAGTAAAATTGGAAAAATAGGAGTAATAGTAGGATTTTTATTAGGAAATGTAATATTATCTTACGTTTCAAATGGAAATACAGTACCTGTAATATTAATACAAGAAATTTTAATAGCATCATTAGCTTTATTAGCTATTCCTAAAAAATTAAAAATAGATATACAAGACTTATATTGTAAAAATAAATTATTACCAGAAACAACTACAAAAACTATAACTGAAAATGAAGATACTATATTTAAACTAAATAGTATGTCTCAGACTATTGCAGATTTAGCAAAAAGCTATGAAGAAGCGGCCTGTACAGTATTAGAAGAAAAGGACTTAGAAAGTCAAAAATTATCTAATGAAGAAATATTTAAACAAGAATTATATATTAATTTAAAAGAGTTAGAGGATAATTTACTGTATGAAGAAATAATACAAGAAAACAATCAAATAATAAATGAAATATTTAATCACTTACTAAAAAATGAAATAATTACAGAAAAAGAATTAGTAAGCTTATTTGAAAAACATAATTATTATATTGTAGGATTTAAACAAAAAAATTCCGAAGCAGAAAAAGATGTATCAAAAATGATAAAAGCAATTAATTCATCATATAGAATTAGTAAATTAAACTTTGTTTGGAAAAAGAAAATGGAGGAAAGTAAAAAAAATATATCAAATCAATTAGAAGGGGTTTCAGAAGCTATTTCTCAAATTGCAGAAGATATAGAAAGTAAAGAAAAACAACAAGAACCATTTGAAATACAAAAAAGAGAAGCAATGGTATTACTAAAACAAAAAGAAATAAATATAAAAGAAATAAATATAAAACAAAACGCTTCAGGAAGATATTTTATAGATATATATACAGACATTTGTGATGATATAGAAGGTAGAAATTGTAATATTAAAAAAATATCTAAAGTATTAGAAAAGGTATTAAAAACAAAGCTTATAATACAAACACAAGAATGTGGATTAAGAGAAGATAAACAAATTTGTAAATTTGTTTATTATTCTCAAGATAAATTTAAATTACAAGTAGGAGTAGCAACATCTACAAAAGCAGAATCTCCGGTTTCAGGTGACAGTAATATAGAAACAAAATTAGATGATGGAAAATATTTGTTAGCTATTAGTGATGGAATGGGTTCAGGACCAAATGCTATGAAAAGTAGTAAAGTAGCAATTAAAATGCTAGCCAGACTACTAAAAGCGGGATTTGATAAAGAAACTTCACTAAAATTAATAAACTCTACTTTAATAGCAAATACAGAAGAAGATATGTATACTACTTTAGATATACAAATATTAGACTTATTTAAAGGTAATATGGAATTTATAAAAAGTGGAGCTTGCCCAACTTTTATAAAAAGAGGAAATGAAGTACAAATATTAAAATCTATAAATTTACCAACAGGAATAATAGAAAAAAATAGTTTAGTAGTATATGACTATGACTTAGAAGATGGGGATATTATAGTAATGTGTAGTGATGGAATAATAGATTCAAACACAGAATACATAAATAAAGAGTTATGGGTAAAATATTTACTAGAAGATATAAAAACAGAAGATGCAAAACAGATAGCAAATATATTATTAAGTGAAGCAATAGATAACGAATTTGGAATGAAAAAAGATGACATGACGGTTATTGTAGCAAGAATTAATAAAGAAAATTCTTAAAAACCAATAAAAATATTGTAAAATAATATATAAATATGATATAGTATAGCTAGAAAATTAGCTATACTTTTTTATTTGCGATGAAGAAGCTTTATATAGAATTAAAGGAGGTACAATATGGCAAATAAGGGCAGAAGATATAATTCTCAAAAGAAAAAATTAAATATAAAAAAAGTAATTGCAGTTATTTTTGTATTTATAGTAATTATTATGGCAATAAATGGAGTTAGAAAACTATTTGGAGGAGGTAACAAAATACAAGAAAAAACTGTACCAAATCGTTATTTTTCAGTATATACAGACAACAAATGGGGAGTAATAAACTCAAAAGGAGAAATAATTATTAAACCAGAATATGATGAGACTATTATTATACCAAATAATAGCAAAGACTTATTTGTATGCACATATGACGTAAATTATGAAAACAGTACATATAAAACGAAAGTAATAAATAGTAAAAATGAAGAAGTAGTAACAGGTTATGATACAATAACTGCTTTAGAAAATTATGATAATGAAAATAATCTATGGTATGAAGATGATGTATTATTAGTTTCTAAAGACAATAAATATGGTTTAGTAGACTTCAAAGGAAAAGAATTATTAAAATGTGAATATGAAGAAATTACTACTTTAAAAGGCGTTAAAAATAGTATTTTGACAGAAAAAGACGGTAAACTGGGGTTAACAGATAATATAGGATCAATAATAATAGAAAACGAATATAAAAAAATAGAACCTATTTCAGATAAGTACGAAAATGGATATATAGTAACAGATTCAAATAATAAAATGGGAATTATAAATCGTGATAAATCTATAGCTGTAGAGATTAAATATGAAGATATAAAACAAATTTATGCAGACGGAAAATATGTAGTAAAAGAATCTAAAAAATGGCAAATTATTGATAATGAAAAAAATATATACTTAAAAGACAAATTTGATGACGTAGTTTCTATAAACGGAGATAAAGTTATTGTAAAAAATAATGATAAATTCGGAGTAATTGACTTAAATGGAGAAACAAAAATATCAGTTAAGTATCAAGATATGAGTTATTTATTTGAAGATAAATATATTTTTGAACAAAATGGAAAATATGGTGTTATAAATCTAGAGGGAGAAGAATTAATTAAACCAATATATGAAAGTCTAATTTATAGAGCAGATGCAGGATTTTTAGAAGGTACAATGCCATCAGAAGTAGATTCAGAATTTATAGACAACACATTAGAAGTAAGATTGAAAGGAATTTTATCAGATATAAATATTACAGATGGCTATATGAAAGTTAGAGTTGACAGTGAATATAAATATTACAACTTTAAATTTGAAGAAAAAACAAACAGAGAATTATTAAAAACAAATACCATTTTTTTAGATAAAAAAGATGGAAAATACGGATACGTAGATCAAAATGGAATAGTTGTAGTTGATTATATTTATGACGATGCAACAGAACAAAATGAATATGGCTATGCAAGTGTTAAGAAAAATGGTTTATGGGGTTCTATAGATTATAGAGGAAAAGAAGTAATTACTCAAATATATCAATTAGAAAACAATCCAGTAATAGAATTTATTGGAAAATGGCATATAGGAGAAGACCTAAATTTAAACTATTATACAGACAAATAAAAGAAGGGATAAATTATGGAACTAAAGACAAAATATCAATATACTTATTTTATATATCCGTATTTAATAGATGACTATACTAAATATTTATATAAGTTACTAAAGAATAAAAAATGTAAATTAAAACTATTTAATAGAAAAAAACATATAGAAATTGATTCTTATTTTTTACCAGAAATTAAAGAAAAAATGTTTTGGTCATTAGAAGCAAATGATAATTCAATAAAAAGCTATGAAAAAATGGACTTAAAAATGAAGGCTAGTATTTTAAGTAAAAAACAGTGTAATTTTTTTGAATATACATTAGAAGACGACGTTCCTGGGAAAATAGGAGAAAATAATGGAGTATTTTTTGATATTTCTAAAATAGAAATAGTATGTTTTAATACAGGAATATGTTTTTTATTAATAAAGACATCATTAGATGAAAAATCTAATATGTCAGATGTTTTAAATTTTAATTATAAATTTAGAGAAATACATTCAAAAATGGGACATTCAAAAGAGTATGACAACATTAAAATACAAACTAAAAAATTAGACAATATGAAAAAAATTTGTGAATTTATAGAAGAAATAGTTGGAAAAAATATTCAGGCTAAAAAGATAAATTTAGATACAGACAGATTAATAACATATTCATATGTTTGCTTAGACCAAGACAGTTGGAATGAAAATACTAATATAGATACTTTAGAAAAAGAATTTGAAAAATATCGTAGCGTTAAATTTGCAAATGAACAAATTGGTGATGTTACAATGCAACAAGAAAATACATATAAAGAAAAATATTTATATTATGGTTTTTCTAATAATTCTACAGTATTGCTAACATCAGATAGTAATATTCAAAATTATACAGAACTGTTATTTAAATATGAAAATGTTCAACTATACCATTTTTTATATCGCTTACATCAAAAAATATATTTAAAAAAATTAAATTATGAATTCAATAAAACAAAAAAATTTGAAAAAATTAAAATAAGATTTATAGAATTTGCAAAAAAAAGTTGGATATATGAAATTACAAATGATTTAAATGGACTTATATTAGATAAATATTTTAGCAAAGAGCAAAATTTAGATAATACATTTATAAAATTAAAAACTGAATATGATTTACTATATAAAGAATATGAAGTAGAAAAAATGAATAAACATCATAAATACATTATTACTATAATAGGTGTTATTATTATTATTAGCTTAATAAAACTATGGGTAACATTAATTAATTAAAAGAAGGGATAACTTAATGAAAATAAGAACAGGAATAGACATTATAGAAGTTGATAGAATACAAGAAGCCATTGAAAATTTAGGAGAGAGATTTTTAAATAAAGTTTATACTAAATCAGAAATTAACTATTGTAATAATACTAAAAATATGAAGTACCAGCATTATGCAGCTAGATTTGCTGCTAAAGAAGCTATATTTAAAGCTATTTCTAATGAAATAGCTTTAAATGAAGGTGACATTTTAAATAAAATAGAAATTATAAACAGACAAGATGGAAAACCAATGGCTAATTTAGAAGCTTTGCAAATTAAAAATATAGAATCAATGGACTTAAGTTTATCTCACATAAAAAAATATGCAGTAGCCAGTTTTAGTATTTTGTTTAAATAGAAGGAGATAAAACAAAAATGATATTGTTTGACTCACATGCACACTATAATGATGAAAAATTTGATGAAGATAGAAAAGAGATTATAAAAAAAGTATATGAAAATGGAATAAAAAAATTGATATGTGCAGGATATAATGTAAGATCTTCAAAAAAAGCAGTAGAAATAGCAAATAATTATAATTATATTTATGCCACAGTAGGTATATCTCCAAATGATATACCAAGTGCTGAATCAATATTAGAAAACGACTTAGAAAATATTAAACAATTAGCTAAAAATAAAAAGGTAGTAGCTATACGGAGAAATAGGAATAGATTACTATTGGAATAAAGAAAATAAAGAACAACAAAAATATGCTTTTATAAAACAAATAGAACTTGCAAATTACTTAGACCTTCCTATAGTTATACATACAAGAGAAGCTATCCATGATACAATAGATATATTAAAAAATCAAATTAAAGCAAACAAAAAGGGAGTATTTCATTGCTGTCCTTTAAATATAGAATTAATAAAACAAGCAGTTAAATTAGAATATTATATTTCATTCGCAGGACCTGTTACATTTAAAAACTCTAAAAATGCTATGGAAGCCATAAAAGAAGTTCCTTTAAATAAAATTCTGATAGAAACAGATAGCCCATATTTGGCGCCAGAACCAAAACGAGGCACTAGAAATGACTCATCTAACATAAAATATATAGCAGAGAAAATAGCTCAAATAAAAGAAATTACTACAGAAGAAATTTCAAAAATTACATATGAAAATGCAAAAAAAATATTTGAAATAAGTAATTAAATACTTATTTCAAATTTTTTAATGCTTCTATCCTATCTTCAGTAGAAGGGTGAGTAGACCAAACACTACTAGATTTTTTCTTATTTTTAGCACCTTTCTTAAATGGACTAACTATATACATATGTGCTGTAGAATTATTAGCTGTTTTTAATTGGTTAGAATCTTCTTCTAATTTTTGAAGAGCAGATATTAATCCTTTAGGATTACGAGTAAGTTCAACAGCAGAAGCATCAGCTAAAAATTCTCTTCTTCTAGAAATAGCAAGTCTCATAAGTTCACCAAAAATAGGAGATAAAATAAGTGCTACTAGCCCTATTAACATTAAGATAGCATTTCCTTTATTATCATTATCTCTATCTCTACCATGACTCCAAAACAACATTCTAGAAACTAAATCTGAAAGCATTACTACAAGACCAACCATAACTGTTACAATAGCAGACAAACAAATATCATAATTTTTAATATGAGAAAGCTCATGTGCTATTACGCCTTCTAATTCGTAATAATCTAATTTTTCAAGTAAGCCTGTTGTAACGCAAATAATTGAATTTTGAGGATTTCTACCAGTAGCAAAAGCATTTGGTTGAGCATCTTCTACTATATATAGTCTTGGTTTAACGGTAAGACCAGAAGAAACCATTAATCCATCCAAAATATTTACAAGTTTTGCATTTTCTTCATGTGTAGCAGGCCTAGCTTTATTGAGTGATAAAATTATTTTATCACTATAATAATAAGAGCTCCAAGCAGAAATAATAGAAATCATAAGAGCAATTATAATAGAAACAGCGCCTAAATCAAAAGCCATACAAACATAATATACAATTAAAGTAATAACTAAAATAAAAGCACTAATAATAAAAGCAGTTTTAATTTTATTTTTTTTAATATCTGAATACATTTTAAATCCCTTACCTTATAGCATTATTTGTTAAAATCAACTTTTACATTTTTTCTAACTTCATCACTTTCAGCTTCAAATAAAGATTCTGGTGTAAAATGAAACATAGAAGCAATAAAATTAGAAGGGAATAATTCTAATTTTGTATTATATCTAGTAACACTGTCATTATAAAATTGTCTAGAATATGAAATTTTATTTTCAGTTCCTCTTAATTCTTCTTGAAGTTCAGAAAAATTTTGATTTGCTTTTAAATCAGGATAGTTTTCTGAAACTGCCATGATAGTTTTTAGTGCATTAGATAATTGATTGTCTAGATTAGCTTTTTCGCTTACAGATTCTGCTTTGGCCCAAGAAGTACGAAGTTGAGTGACTTTTTCCAAAGTTTCTTTTTCATGTGCCATATAACCTTTTACACATTCTATTAAATTTGGAATTAAGTCAAACCTTCTTTGTAATTGTACATCAATTTGACTCCAAGCATTTTTTACACGTTGTTTAAGAGTTACTAAACTATTATAAATAAAAATAACAAAGATGAATAAAACAACAACAATTCCCAATAAAATCCACAACATAAAATTCACTCCTTTTTATAATTATATATATTTATAATATCACATAGAAAAACAATATACAATAAAAAATCATAATTTTGTACAAGCTAGCATATAATATAGTATATTTTAAAATAAACAAAATATTACAAAAAGTGAAAAGGTTGTAACATTAAAGTTATAGTTTTACAAAAATTTGACAAGTTTTATAAAAAATGGTATAATATGATTGTTGCTTTTAAGGAGGGAACAAATTAAATATGAAAAATGATGATAAAGCATCAATATCGCTGAAAAAAATAATATGTATTAGTATTCTATTTATTTTTATAATGGCAGCAGTAGTAACAGCTGGAAATATAAAAATAAATAATGTTAAAATAATCCTTGCTAGTGGATATGAAATGAACATATTAACAAGCAAAAATAACATAAAAGAGATACTTGATGAAAATCATATAATATTATTAGAAGATGAAAAAGTAATACCAAGCTTAGAATCTGAATTATCAGATAATAATACAATTAAAATTTTAAAAATAACAGAAGAAGAAATTGAAACACCAGAAGTTATAGAAACTTCTGAAAATATTAAAATTGAAGAATTATTAGAAAGTTATGACACAATTATAGAAAAAATTGTGGTAGAAGAAGTAAAAATACCATATGAAACAATTAAAAAAAATAAAGCTTCAGGTTCTGGAACAACTCAAGACCAAGTAGTACAATATGGAGTAGATGGGTTAAAAGAAATAACTTATAAAGTAAAATATCAAAATGAAAAGTTAATAGAAAAAAAAGAAATATCTTCAAAAATTATTCGTGAACCAGTAGACAAAATTGTAGAAGTAAGAAACAAACAAATAACATCAAGAGCAGGTACAACGGTTAGATATGGTGGTAAATGGACTTATTCAGAAGAAGAACTTGATTTATTATGTGCTATTACAGCACAAGAAGCTTGTTCAAGCTATAATGCAGCTTTAGCCGTTATTACTTGTGCAGCTAACAGAGCGGAAAGTAAAAAGTGGAGTTACAATGGTACAGATCCATTAAGTCAATATAAAGCACCAGGACAGTTTTGCTACTCTATTGATAATTATTGGAAAAAAAGATTAAATGGAAACTACCCATCATATGTAAAACAAGCTGTAATAGATGCCTTAAATGGAAAAAGAAATCACAATTATCTATCATTTAGATCAGCTGGTTATGCAAGTGGTGTAAATATAGGTGGTAACGTATATTTTAATGAAATGTAATTTAATAACAAGCAACAAAACGAACTTTATTTTAAAAAGTTCGTTTTATTCTTTTATATGAAAATAGATTTAGTTATTAATATAAATCTTGAAATTATATAGATTTTATGCTATATTATTAATAAAATTTAAGAAAGAGAGTAAATTATGAAATTAATTTCATGGAATGTAAATGGATTAAGAGCAGCTGTAAAAAAAGGTTTTAAAGAATTTTTTAACCAAATAGATGCAGATATATTTTGCATACAAGAAACAAAAATGCAACTAGAACAAATAGATATAGAAATTCAAAATATGTTAAAAGGATACTATTGCTATTGGAATAGCGCTATAAAAAAAGGCTATTCTGGAACAGCAGTATTTACTAAAAAAGAACCTATAAATGTTACATATGGAATTGGAAAGGAAGAACATGATCAAGAAGGAAGAGTAATAACATTAGAGTATAAAGAATTTTATTTAGTAAATTGTTATACTCCAAACTCAAAAAGAGAATTGGAAAGATTAGAATATAGAATGGTTTGGGAAGATGAAATAAGGAAGTATCTATTAAAATTAAATAAAATAAAACCAGTAGTACTATGCGGAGACTTAAATGTAGCACATAAAGAGATAGATTTAAAAAATCCACAAAGCAATAAACATAATGCAGGATTTACAAATGAAGAAAGAGAAAAAATAGAACTATTATTAAATGCTGGCTTTACTGATAGTTTTCGTTACTTGTATCCTACAAAAGAAAATTGTTACACATGGTGGTCATATATGTTTAACGCAAGAAAAAATAATGCAGGCTGGAGAATAGACTATTTTATAGTATCAAAGTCTATTGAACAAAAAATAAAGGAAGCTATAATATATTCAGATATTATGGGAAGTGACCACTGCCCAATAGGTTTATATATTTAAGTATTATGAAAATAAAATTAATATAGGAGTTTGTTATGGAAGAAAAGAAAAAGAGTTTTAATTGGCTTTATTGGTTTAGTTTAGCGATAGCCATTATAGTAGTATATAAATTGTTAGATAACTTTGCACAAATAACTAATTGGATTGGTGAATTATTTGATATTTTAATGCCATTTGTAATAGGATTGCTTATTGCATATTTGTTTTATATTCCTTGTAAAAATGTAGAAAAAATATACAAAAAATCCAAAAAAATAAAATTAATATCTAAAAAGGCAAGAGTATTGTCAGTAATTACTGTATATATTATTACAATACTATTAATTATTTTAATATTAAATTTTGTAATACCAACAATATCAAAAAGTATAGCAGATTTTATAAATAATTTTGGAAATTATTATAGTAATACTGTAAACGCAATAAATGATTTACCTGAAGACTCAATACTAAGAAATGAAATTATTATAAATGCAATAAAAGCAATTAGCGAAATTGATTTAAAACAATATTTAAATATTGAAAATTTAACACAATATGCAAAAGAAGCAATAAATATTGTTAATAGCATATTTGATATATTTGTTTCATTAATTGTTTCAGTATATTTATTAGTGGAAAGAACTAGAATATTAAACTTTTTAAAAAAATTTACAGCAGCAGTATTTAAAAAAGATACTTACAAAATTTTGGGAAGATATTTTAATAAGTCAAATGAAGTATTTTTCAAATTTATTTCTAGTCAAGTATTAGATGCAATAGTAGTTGGAATATTAACTTCTGTTGCTATGTCAATAATAGGGGTAAGATATGCTGTATTGTTAGGATTTATGATAGGATTATTTAATTTAATACCATATTTTGGTGCTATAATTGCAGTAATTGCAGCTATAATTATTACAATATTTACTGGCGGTTTAGGTCAGGCAATAGTAATGGCGATAGTAGTTACAATCATTCAACAAATTGATGCAAATATTATAAATCCAAAAATTACAGGAAACTCATTATCTATAAGTCCATTATTAGTAATTTTTGCAGTAACACTTGGTGGAGCATATTTTGGAATATTAGGAATGTTTTTAGCAGTTCCAGTATTTACGGTTATTAAGCTATTAATAGAGGAGACTATAGAATATAAACAAAATAGAGAATAAAAAATAAACTGATAAATTACTATCAGTTTATTTTTATTAAAAATGACTAAAAATATATTGAATTCCTCCATTAGCTATAGCTGTGATAGTAAGAACGATAATACCTGCCGTAAGTACTCCAGCCACAATAGGAGGAATTGCCTTTTTTGGTGGTAAATTTAAAAAATTTGCAATAAGAGAACCTACCCAAGCACCAGTACCGGGTAAAGGAACTGCAACAAAAAGAAATAATCCAAGTGCGGTAAAATTTTGCAATTTTTCACTTTCTTTGATTTTATTAGTAGCTCTATTAGTAGCCCAATCAATTACAATTTTAAAAGGCTTCCATCTTCCAAAAAAATCAAATAAAGGACGAATAAATTTAACAATAAAATAAACAGGAACAATATTACCTAAAAAACTAAATATAAAGGCTTCAAAATAGGAAAGCCCCATTCCAACTCCTATAGGTATAGCACCTCTTAGTTCTATAATAGGAACCATTCCCACTAAAAACGTAATTAAATATTTAAAAAAAACTGACATAATAATATATAAACTAATTATACAAAAATTAGTTATTACTCCTTTCTAAAGAAAAATATAATATTAGTAATTTTACTATATCAAAAACAATTTGTCTACAAAAATAAATAAAATATTTGCGTAAAGTTTAAAAATTTTGTAATAGTAAAATTAGGTTACATAATTAGAAAAAACTTACAACTCAGTAATAATCTGGGAATATTACAAATTTGTAATTAAATCTTAATAATTCACAAAAAAAGACAGGAATCTCCTTTATCCCTAAGCTAGTTTCTTGTAAAATATAGATATACCAACTATTGCATAGATTGTAAATATAATATTTTTTTGTTAAAATATAAGTATAAAATAATTTAAAGAAGGAGAAAATGTCATGTGCCAAAAAAAGAGAAAAATATTTAAAAAACTTTTTATAATGATATTATTTCAATTATTACTATTAATTATTACCTTATTATTTAATAATAATACAATAAAAGCAGCAACAGAAACTAAGTATTATATAAATAATGAGCAGGAATTAAAAGAATTTGCTGAAGATGTAAATAATGGTAATACATATGAAGGATCAATTGTATATTTAACAAAGGATATAAAATTAACTTGCAATGAAACAAATCAATGGATACCAATAGGAAGTTGTAATGTAGACAATGGAAATTTCGCTCAAAATACTGCAGACAAAAAAGTATTTGCAGGTATTTTTGATGGAAAAGGATATACAATAAGTGGCATTTATATAGATTCAAATCAAAATTATGTAGGTTTATTTGGATATAATGAAGGTACTATAAAAAATTTAAAATTAAAAGATTCTACAATAAAATCTAGTAAGAATTATGTAGGAGGAATTGTAGCATATAACACAGGTACAATGATAAACTGCCATAATTATGCAAATATTATAAGTAATAGTTCAAATGGAGTAAGTGGTGGAGTATCAGCATATTCTATAGAAGCTAATTTAATAGATTGTAGTAATAAAGGAAAAATCCAAGGTGAAAATGGATTTATTGCAGGAGTAACTGGTTATGCTAAAGCAACAAAAATAGAAAATTGTTATAATATAGGAGAAATAAAAACTAATGCATATGCTGCATCAGGAATATGTGGATTAAGCCAAAATTCTTGGATATATAATTGCTATAATAAAGGAGAAGTTACAGCAATTAATTATGTTGGCGGAATAGTTGCACAATCTTTAGAATATTCAAGTATATTAAATAGTTATAACTTAGGAAAAGTAGAAAATATAATTAAAGACACAAACCAAAAAGATGAAGCTTATGTAGGAGGAATTGTAGCATATTCTGGACTTGAAGACCAAAGTAATAGTAAAATAATAAACTGCTATAATATGGGAGAAATAACTACTAATAGTACTGCATATAAAGGAAATGTATCAGCAAAACATGATTTAGGTATAATAGACAATTGCTATTACGAGAAAAATTCAATTGGAGCAATAGGGCAAAATAATAATACAGCCAAAACAACTAATCTTGTAGAATTAGAAAAAGATAAAATAAAAGAAGAAGACACAATATCTAAATTAAATAAAGGGCAACAAGTATATTATTATGATGATCAAGTAATTAATAAAGGATACCCAATATTAGATAATCAACATAGAGTATTATTACAACCTAATGGAACAGATTCTAATGTTATAGTAAAAGATTCTGTAAGATATTTAAAAGATATTACACCACCTAGTTCTTTAGCAAAAGCTTTAACTGATGTTGAAACAGAAGCTAATATTAAAGTAAATGACATAAAAATTGAAACAATAGATATAAATGACAAAATAACAACAGGAATGAAAATAACAACATATTTAAACGACGAGCAAGTAGAATATGTAGTAGTAGTAACAGGAGATCTACTAGGAGATGGAATAATGGACGATGCTGATTTACTAAAATTAGCAAGATATAAAGTTGGATTAGATACAAACTTAGAAGGAGCATTCTTAATGGCTACAGACGTAACTAGAAATAATATTCTTTCAGAAGATGCTGATTTATTAAAAATGGTAAGAATTTTAGTTGAAAAAGATAAATTTTAGTGTATAATATATTATATATAAAAGAATAATATAATAAATAAAGGAGAAAAAAATGAAAAGAATAAAAACGATTATAACTATAATGTTAATATGCTTACTATTTGGAACAACAATTGCATTAGCTGTTACCGGAACAGTATTAATCAATGGAGATTCAAAAGTAAAACCAGGAGAAGAAAAAAGTTTAAAAATAAAAATATCTTCAGATGAGCTTGTAGGAGTATTAAGTGGAAAAATAGAAACTAGCAGCAATATGGAAAACGTAACAATAACAGCATTAAATGGATGGAACTTAACACATAACCCTCAAACTGGTGCTTTTAACATATATAAAGCTGAAGGCTCAAAGTCAGAAGAAATAATAGAAATAAAATATACAGCTTCAAAAACAGAAGGAACAGCGAAAATAACTCTAAGTGAGCTAAACCTTACAACAACAAATTATGAAACAATACAATATCAAGATGTAGTAAAAAATATAACAATAGCGAATGAAGATAATCAAAATAATAATGAAGAAAATAACGAAGAACAAAATAACCAAGTAAATAATGATGTACCAGAATTAAATATTATAGGAAATGAAGAAAACAATCAAACAAATAATACACAAAATAATCAAATTGGAAATAATACTGACAACACTACATCTGATGAAAAAATTCCACAAACAGGAGAGGATAATTATATATTAATTTCAATAGCTGCAATAGTTATATTATCAGTAATCTTCTATATTAAATATATGCAATACAGAAAAAATGTATAAAATTTAAATACGATATTATAAAAATCAAAATATTAAATAATAAATTTAGTATTTTGATTTTTAAATTTAATACAGATAATATTAGATTTAACTAAAAATGTAATTAAAACGTATTTTTAAGTAAAAAATATTACAAAAAATATTGACATATGGACGAGGCTGATGTTATACTATAATAGATATGTTTTAATTAAAAATGTATTAATCTCCGTTTAAGGTGCATGGAATGGTTAATATAAATAATAATATTAAATAAATAACAATAAAAACAGTTGGCAAAATAAAATGCCAACCGTATTTTTGTTGTTATTTTGTCATAGTTATGTTAATTTAATAAAAAGAAGAATTGCAATATAATTCTTTACGGATAGGGTATTTAGAGAGCAGGAAATATGCCAATTAGTAAATTAATTATAGAAGCAAGAAGAACTTTTTATTAAAGTCATATATTTTAAATTCTGCTTAATAATTTTTTAGGGGTGATTTTTTTGTTAAAAGAAATTAAACACGAGAAATGTTCTCGTAAAACTTTTGCAAAAATTGGCGATTCAATAGAAATGCCAAATTTAATTCAAGTCCAAAAAGATTCGTATAACTGGTTTGTTGAAGAAGGCTTAGGAGAAGTACTAAGAGATATATCTCCAATAGTTGATTATTCAGGAAATTTAGTACTTGAATTCTTAGATTATTACATGGAGAAAAAAACTAAATATACATTAGAAGAAGCAAAAGAAAGAGATGCTACTTATTCTACAAGATTACATGTAAAAGTAAGACTTATTAACCGTGAAACAGGGGAAATTAAGGAACAAGAAATTTATCTTGGCGATTTTCCTATTATGACAGATAGTGGTACATTTGTAATTAATGGAGCAGAAAGAGTTGTAGTCAGCCAATTAGTACGTTCACCAGGATGTTATTATGCACAAGATTTTGATAGCAAAACAGGAAGAAAAATTTATACTTCTACTGTTATGCCTATTCGTGGTGCTTGGATTGAATATGAAACAGATGGAAATGATGTGTTTTATGCTAGAGTTGACAGAACAAGAAAAATTCCAGTTACCACTTTATTAAGAGCTTTAGGAATTACTACAGATGTACAAATTACAGAATTATTTGGAGAAGAAAATAAAATAAAAGAAACTCTTCAAAAAGACCCAATAAAAACACAAGAAGAAGCGTTAGTTGAAATATATAAAAAATTAAGACCAGGAGAACTTCCAACAACAGATGCAGCAAAAAATTTATTTAATGGATTATTTTTTGATGATAGAAGATATGACTTAGCTAAAGTAGGAAGATTTAAATTTAATAAAAAATTAGGCTTAGCTTCAAGAATTACAGGAAGAATTGCTTATAATGATGTTATAGACCCTGAAACTGGAGAAGTATTAGTTGAAAAAGACAGCACTATTTCAGAAGATATAGCAATATCTATACAAAATAGTGGTATTAATATTATAGATGTAAAAGTAGATGATAAACCTGTTAGAGTAATTGGTAATGGTACAGTTAATATACATAGTGCATTACCAGATATTGATTTAAAAGATTTACATATAAAAGAAATGGTAAACTATATAGTTTTAAAATCAATAATAGATACTACAGACAAAAAAGATTTGCATAATGTTATTAAAGAAAGAATAGATGAACTAATTCCAAAACATATAACAAACGAAGATATAATAGCTTCAATTAGTTATTTATTAAATTTAGAGCATGGCTTAGGTAATGTTGATGATATAGACCATTTAGGGAATAGACGTATTCGTTGTGTAGGAGAGCTATTACAAAATCAATTTAGAATTGGTTTAACAAGACTAGAAAGAGTTGTTCGTGAAAGAATGACAATACAAGACCTAGATGTAATAACTCCACAAACTCTAATAAACACAAAACCAATAACTTCTTCTATTAGAGAGTTTTTTGGAAGCTCTCAATTATCACAATTTATGGATCAAACAAACCCACTTTCAGAATTAACTCATAAAAGAAGAATTTCAGCGTTAGGACCTGGTGGTTTATCACGTGAAAGAGCAGGATTTGAAGTACGTGATATTCATTATACACACTATGGTAGATTATGCCCTATTGAATCTCCAGAAGGACCAAACGTAGGACTTATATCAGCACTATCATCTTTTGCAATTATTAATGAATATGGATTTATTGAAACCCCATATAGAAAAGTGGATCACAAAACAGGAAAAGTAACTGATGAAGTTATATACATGCCTGCAGATGAAGAAGATAAATATATTATTGCTCAAGCTTCTGAACCAGTAGATGAAAATGGAAAATTTATAAACGATAGAATTCGTGTGCGTCATAAAGAAGAAATTACAATGGTTGACAAAGAACAAGTAGATTTTGTAGATGTATCACCAAAACAATTAGTTTCTGTTGCAGCAGCTATGATTCCTTTCTTAGAGCACGACGATGCAAAACGTTCTTTAATGGGAGCTAACATGCAACGTCAAGCAGTTCCATTACTTATACCTGAATCACCAATAGTAGGAACAGGTATAGAATACAGAGCAGCTAAAGACTCAGGCATTACAGTTATAGCTAAAAACGATGGTGTAGTAGAAAAAGTAACTGGTGATGAAATTCAAATTAGAACCAAAAAGGATGAGTTAGATATTTATCATTTAAGAAAATTTAAAAGAACAAATGGTGGAACTTGTATAAATCAAAGACCAGTTGTAAGTATTGGAGAAAAAATTAAAGCAGGAGAGCTAATTGCTGATGGACCAGCTACTAAAGATGGAGAAATGGCTCTTGGAAAAAATGTTCTAATAGCATTTACAACTTGGGAAGGTTACAATTATGAGGATGCTGTTTTAATTAGTGAAAGATTAGTAAAAGAAGATGTATATACATCTATACATATAGAAGAATATGACTGCGAATGTAGAGACACAAAATTAGGTCCAGAAGAAATTACAAGAGATATTCCAAATGTTGGAGATGACAGTTTAAAAGATTTAGACGAAAACGGAATTATCCGTATAGGTGCAGAGGTTAGACCAGGAGATATATTAGTTGGTAAAGTTACTCCAAAAGGAGAAACAGAATTAACAGCAGAAGAAAGATTACTACGAGCTATATTTGGAGAAAAAGCCAGAGAAGTTAGAGATACTTCACTTCGTGTGCCTCATGGAGAAGCTGGAACAATAGTAGATGTTAAAATATTTACTAAAGAAAATTCAGACGAATTAGCTCCAGGAGTAAATCAAGTTATACGTTGTTATATAGCAACAAAAAGGAAAATATCAGTTGGAGATAAAATGGCTGGACGTCATGGTAATAAAGGTGTTATATCTCGTATTTTACCAGAAGAAGATATGCCATTTATGCCAGATGGTACACCAGTAGATATAGTATTAAATCCTCTTGGTGTTCCTTCACGTATGAATTTAGGTCAAGTTTTAGAAGTACATTTAGGTATGGCAGCAAGAGCACTTGGATTTAAAGTTGCTACACCAGTTTTTGATGGAGCTAAAGATGAAGAAATTAAAGCTTTGTTTAAAAAAGCTGGATTAAGAGAAGATGGAAAAACAGTAGTATACGATGGAAGAACGGGAGAACCTTTTGATAGACCAATTACAGTAGGAGTAATGTATATGCTAAAACTACATCATTTGGTAGATGATAAAATACATGCTCGTTCAACAGGACCTTACTCATTAGTAACACAACAACCTCTTGGAGGTAAAGCTCAATTTGGTGGACAACGTTTTGGAGAAATGGAAGTTTGGGCATTAGAAGCATATGGTGCTGCCTATACACTTCAAGAGATGTTAACTGTTAAATCTGATGATGTTGTAGGAAGAGTAAAAACCTATGAAGCTATTGTAAAAGGAGAAAATGTACCAGAACCAGGTGTTCCAGAAGGATTTAAAGTATTAGTAAAAGAACTTCAATCTTTAGGATTAGATATTAAGCTTCTTTCTGAAGACAATCAAGAATTAGAACTAAAAGAAAACATTGAAGAAGGTATAGATTTTAACAGTATACAAGATAATCAAAAATTTGAAGAAGAACTTGCAATAGTGGATGAAGATGAATTATCTGAAGGTTATACTGAAGATGGAGAAAGCTTTTTAAGTGAAGAAGAAGCTTTAGACGATGAAGATATGCTATTTGATGATGAAGAAGATCTTTTTGATGACACAGACTTAGGAGCAGATAATCTTTTAAATGATGAAGATATTCTTGATGATGAAGAATAAATAAAAAATAAAATTTAATAGCCTTCATAAAAATTTAAATTAGTTAGCAAAATGGAATTGTACAGCGGTGTAAACTATATTAAATGATTATGGAAAAAAGAAAATAAAAAATTAGGGGGCTAAAAAAGTGGATGAATTAGAAATTTTTAACAAAATTAAAATTGGATTAGCGTCAGATGAAAAAATTAGAGAATGGTCAAAAGGTGAGGTAAAAAAACCAGAAACCATTAACTATAGAACCTTAAAACCAGAAAAAGAAGGTTTATTCTGTGAAAGAATATTTGGACCAACTAAAGATTGGGAATGTCATTGTGGAAAATATAAAAGGGTAAGATATAAAGGAATTGTATGTGACAGATGTGGAGTTGAAGTAACTAAATCTAAAGTAAGACGTGAAAGAATGGGTCACATAGAACTTGCAGCACCAGTTGCTCACATTTGGTATTTTAAAGGAATTCCAAGTAGAATAGGATTAATGTTAGACGTTTCACCAAGAAGTTTAGAAAAAGTAATATATTTTGCATCATATATTGTAACAGATAAGGGTACAAGTGGACTAACTAAATGCCAAGTATTAACAGAAAAAGAATATCGTGAAGCAGAAGAAAAATATGGAGTAGGCTCATTTAAAGCCAAAATGGGAGCAGAAGCTATTCAAGAATTATTAGCTGAAATAGATGTAGAAAAATTAGCTGAAAAACTAAAAAAGGAACTTGAAAAAGCTAGTGAACAAAAAAAGGCTAAATTGGTAAAAAGATTAGACACTGTAGAATCTTTTAGATTATCAGAAAATAAACCTGAATGGATGATTATGAATGTAATACCAGTTATTCCACCAGATTTACGACCAATGGTACAATTAGATGGTGGCAGATTTGCTACATCAGATTTAAATGACTTATACCGTAGAGTTATTAATAGAAATAATCGTTTAAAAAGATTATTAGAATTAGGAGCACCAGAAATTATTGTACGTAATGAAAAAAGAATGTTACAAGAAGCTGTAGATGCACTAATTGACAATGGCAGGCGTGGTAGACCAGTAACTGGAGCCGGAAATAGAGCATTAAAATCTTTATCAGATTTATTAAAAGGAAAACAAGGTAGATTTCGTCAGAATCTATTAGGAAAACGTGTTGACTATTCTGGACGTTCTGTTATTGTAGTAGGACCTGAATTAAAACTATATCAATGTGGTGTACCAAAAGAAATGGCAGTTGAATTGTTTAAACCATTTGTTATGAAAGAATTAGTAGGACGTGGAATTGCACATAATATAAAAAATGCAAAAAGAATGGTTGAAAGATTAAGGCCAGAAGTGTGGGATATACTAGAAGATGTTATTAAAGATCATCCAGTATTATTAAACCGTGCACCTACATTACACAGGCTTGGAATTCAAGCTTTTGAGCCTGTACTTGTAGAAGGTAGAGCTATTAAATTACATCCATTAGTATGTACAGCTTTCAATGCTGACTTTGATGGAGACCAAATGGCTATTCATTTACCATTATCACCTGAAGCACAAGCAGAAGCCAGATACTTAATGCTTTCTGTAAATAACCTTTTAAAACCACAAGATGGTAAACCTGTAACAGTACCTACACAAGACATGATTTTAGGAGCATATTACTTAACAATGGAGGTACAAGGAGAACCAGGAGAAGGAAACTATTATTCTTCACCAGAAGAAGCAGTAATTGCATATGTAAATCACGACTTAGGAGTTCATGCTAAAATATTTGTAAGAATACAGAAAGAAATAGACGGGAAATTAGAAACAAGAAAAGTAGAAACAACAGTAGGAAGATTAATTTATAATGAAGGAATTCCACAAAATTTAGGATTTGTAGATAGAACAAAACCAGAGAATTTATTAGAACCAGAACTTAACTTTGCAGTTTCTAAGAAAAATTTGGGAAAAATAATTGCAAAATCAATTAATATAAATGGATTAAGTGCAACAGCAGAATTATTAGACTATATTAAGTCTATGGGATTTAAACATTCTACAACAGCAGGTATTACAGTATCTGTAGACGATGTAAAAGTTCCTGAAGCTAAAAAACAAATTCTTGCTGAGGCTAATGAACAAGTAAATAATGTATTAAAACAATATAAACGTGGTTTAATTACAGATGATGAAAGATATAACTCAGTAATTAAAATTTGGGAAAAAGCAACAGATGATGTTACAGAAGCTATGAAAAATAATTTTGAAGAATTAAATCCTGTATATATGATGAGCCAATCTGGTGCTAGAGGAAATTTAAACCAATTAAGACAAATTGCAGGTATGCGTGGGCTTATGGCAAGTACAACAGGTAAAACAGTTGAAATTCCTATTACATCTTCTTTCCGTGAGGGGTTAGATGCTCTAGAATACTTTATTTCAGCACATGGTGCTAGAAAAGGTTTAGCAGATACAGCTCTAAGAACAGCAGACTCTGGTTATTTAACAAGAAGATTAGTAGATGTTTCGCAAGACATTATAGTTCGTGAAGAAGACTGCGAAACAACAGAAGGAATCACAGTAACAGACATTAAAGATGGAAACCAAATTATAGAAAAACTAGAAGAAAGATTAATAGGTAGATATCCATTAGAAGATATTATAGATCCAATAACAAAAGAATTAATAGTAGATACCAATACTATAATTACTGAAAAAATAGCTGAAAAAATAGTTGTAACTGGTATAGAAAGTGTAAAAGTACGTTCAGTATTAGAATGCCACACAAAACATGGTGTATGCCGTAAATGTTATGGTATGGGATTAGCAACACGAGACAAAGTAAATATTGGAGAATCTGTTGGTATAATAGCTGCACAATCAATAGGTGAGCCTGGTACACAGCTTACTATGAGAACTATCCATTCAGGTGGTGTTGCTGGTGTAGCAGATATTACACAAGGTCTTCCTAGAGTTGAAGAATTATTTGAAGCTCGTAAACCAAAAGGATTAGCAGTAATTACAGAAATAGATGGTGTTGTTAAAATATCAGATGATAAAAAGAAAAAAGAAGTTATTATTACCTCAGATGATAATTCTAAAACATATACAATACCATTTAGATCTAAACTACGTGTAAAAGACGGTGACTATGTTAAAGCAGGAGATGCTTTAATAGAAGGAGCAATAAATCCAAATGAAATATTAGCTATTAAAGGACCTGAAGGAGTATATAATTACTTAATTCAAGAAGTACAAAAAGTTTATCGTAATCAAGGTGTTGACATCAATGACAAGCACATTGAAGTAATTGGTAGACAAATGCTTAAAAAGATAAGAGTAGAAGACAATGGAGAAACAGATATGTTTGCTGGTTCATTAGTAGATATTTATGAGTTTGAAGATAAAAACACTAAAGCAATAGAAGAAGGAAAACGTCCTGCAACAGGTAAGAGAGTATTATTAGGAATTACAAAAGCATCACTTGCAACAGACAGTTTTCTATCAGCAGCATCTTTCCAAGAAACTACAAGAGTATTAACAGAAGCAGCAATTAAAGGAAAGGTTGACGAATTAATAGGATTAAAAGAAAATGTTATTATTGGTAAATTAATTCCATCAGGAACAGGACTTCCAATATATAAAAATACACATATTAGTACAGAAGAACTAGAAGAAGAAAATATTTAATTTGAACAAAAGAGACTGTCTAAAAACTAACAAGATAGTCTCTTGTTATTATTAAACAAAGGGCATGGAAAAATGAAAAATGAAACATTAGTTGATTATATGTTAAGACTACAAAATGCAGCTGATTATTTAATAAGAGGAGGTATTTTAACTAGTTATGATACAGATACAACAATTGAAATTAGGGATGATGAATTAACAAGGCAAAAAAAAGCATTCTCAATATGTGAATATAGTATAGATGATGAATTAGAAGAATATAGATATGGAGAATTAAGAAGTATACAAATTTTAATGGAATTTATACAAGATGGAGAACATGACAAATCCATAGAAGATAGTTTAAAAGTTAATAAAGATAATACAAAAACGGAATTTTATAAAATAACTATGAATAGAGCTAAAAAACTTTTGAAATATATTGTAATTGTAATTATTTCAGGAAATCTATGTGAACTAAGCCAAGAAGATTATCAAAATTTAATAAATATGTATTCAGAAGATGATGAATATTTACATGAAGGACAAGAAAAAAAATTTTTAAAATATGACGTTATGAAAGGACAATTTAATGTTGTAAATACAGAAGGTGAAACTATAATAGAAGATATACACACAATAAATGGAGTGTTTTTATTTACCGAATTCCTAGAAAGAAAAGAAAAAGAAAAAATGAGAAGAGAAGCAATGAATTATAACAAAGAAGAAGAAAAATAATAAAAAATATTGTAAAATAAAATATAATATTTTATTATAAAAACATAAGAAGCAAAAAGAAAGTACACTCAAAAGATAAAAAACAAAAGAACAAGGAGGAAAAAGAAAAAATGAAAAATGAAAACAAAGGAATAACTTTAATAGCATTAGTTGTAACAATAGTAGTGTTATTAATTTTAGCAGGAATAAGTATAACAGCACTATTTGGAGAAAATGGGTTAATAACAAGAGCAAAAATAGCAGCAGAAAAAACAAATCAGTCAATACAAAATGATATATCAGCAATGGAAGAACTAAATCAACAATTATATGAATTAATAGATAAAGAAACAATAGAAAATACACTAGTAGATACAACAATAATAACAAATACAAAACCAACATTAAAAGCAAGTACTAACTCAATAACATTAACACAAAATCAAACAACAAATAATTATCAAGTAGAATACACTATAAAGAAAACTAATGATACAAGCTGGAAAACATGGAGTAATAGCGGAAATTTTACAAATCTAATATTTAATACAGAATACCAAGCAAAAACTAGAGTAAAAAATGAAGAAGGAGAATATATAGAATCAGAAATAGAACAAATAAAAACGCAAAACATTACAAAGCCAGAAATAAACATTAATATAGAAAATACTACGCCAAAAACAGCAACAGCAACGATAACATATTCTCAAGCCAGTGGATTAACTAATCAATATAGTTTTAATGGAACAAATTGGAACACATATGTTGGACCAATTTCAATATCTCAAGACACAAAAATATATGCAAGGAATATAGATAGTTCAAATCAGGGCTCTTCAGATGATTTAGTAGATGTATATACAGTAAATATTATAGCACCAACTGCAACTCTTTCATATGCAAAATCTCGGATTATTTGATGCACTTGTTACAGCTTCAATTTCTAATATTAGTGAAACAGATGGAACAATAACTATAAGCTTTTACAGAAAGTATAAAAATAGTACAGAAGAATTTACACTTGTTAAAACTGGAACAGAAAACACCTGTACTATATCTGATACATACGACTTTGAACAAATAGTTCGCGTAGAAGTAGCAGATTCATTTGGAAATATATCAGTTCAAGAATTAGAAGTATATACTGGTATTATTAAAGATGGACCAATAGTTGGAATGTAAATTAAAAATAACTAAAACAAAACTATATACTATTAATATAATTATAGTATATAGTTTTTTGTTAAAATATAAACATATACAGATATACTTATTGCAATTGACAAAATTACATAAACATAGTACAATGATATACGTAAAAAAGGAGTTAATTTATGCAAAATAATAAAAAAATATTTGAAAGATTAAATTCAAGAAATAAAATATATTTAATTTTAATAGCAATTTTATTAATAGTAATATGTATACTAAACATACATTATTTTATGCCTTCTGTAATTATGTATATATTAATATTACTTTATACATATTGGAGTAATACTAAAAGAAAAGCAGAATTATCAAATCATTTGCAAGATTTAAATTTACATATAGATAAAGCAGCTAAAGATACTATGATAAATTCTCCTTTTCCTTTAATTATTATAGAAACTAATGGAAATATAGTATGGAAAAGTGCTAAATTTGTAAAAGAATTTTCAAATATAGATATTAATAATATTTTAAGTGATTTAGTAAAGCAAATTAGATTAGAAATAGAAAATAATGAACAAGATCCAGAAAAGAGTATTCATAAAGATTTAGAAATTGGAAACAAAATCTATGAAATACAAGGAAAATATACTAAAACTAAAGAAGACTATATGCTTACTTTATATTTTTTAGACGAAACAAAAAATGTTGAACTAGAAAAAATTTATAATAATTCTCAAATATGTGTTGGATTAATTATGATAGATAATTTTGAAGAAGTAAATCAAAGAATTAGTGATGAAGAAAAACCTAATTTAACAGCTCAAGTAGACAAAGCTATATATGATTGGGCTGCAACATTTAAAGGATTAGTAATAAAGTCTGAAAGAGATATATTTGTATGTATATTTGAAAAGAAATATTTAGAAGAATTAGAAGAAAAGAAATTTAATATATTAGATACAATTAAAGAGCTAGAGTTAACTGACAAAATGCAAATTACACTAAGTATTTCAGTATCTACAGAAGGAAAATCAAACTACGAAAAATATAAATCATCGCAAGCAGGATTAGATATTGCATTAGGCAGAGGAGGAGATCAAGCTGTAGTAAGAGAAAATGGAAAATATCAATTTTTTGGAGGTAGAACGCAAGAGTTAGAAAAAAGAACAAAAGTTAAATCTAGAATAATATCACATGCATTAGAAGAATTAATGCAAGAAGCAAAAAATGTTATGATTATGGGGCATATTAATGGAGATATTGATTCTATGGGTGCAAGTATGGGCCTATATCGCTTAGCTAAAAGCTTAGGTGTAGAAACTTATATAGTAAATAATTCTGTAGGGCTTAGCTTAGAAAATTTTGTTGAAATAGCTAAACAGGAAAAAGAATACCAAGAAGCTATTATAAATAAAGCAGAAGCTTTGTCAAAGATAACGCCAGAAACATTATTAATTGTTGTAGATACACATAAAAGAAATTATGTTGAAGTTCCAGAATTATTAGAAGAAACTAATAAAATAGTTGTAATAGACCATCATAGAAAAAGTCCAGATTTTATAGAAGAAACAATTCTAACATATCACGAAGTATATGCTTCATCAACATGTGAACTTGTAACAGAAATATTAGAATATGCTCAAAAAGAAATAGAACTAAATAATATAGAGGCAGAAGCTCTATATGCAGGAATTATGATGGATACTAAAAATTTTACATTTAAAACAGGCGTTAGAACATTTGAAGCAGCAGCATATTTAAGAAAATGTGGTATTGATATAATAAAAGTAAAAAAATGGTTTCAAAGCGATTTAAAAACTTACAATAAAATTTCTAAAATAGTAGAAAATGCAGAAATTGTAAAAGATACTATAGGAATATCAACATATTTACAAGAAGACAAAGATGCTAACATAATTTGTGCAAAAGCAGCAGATGAGTTGTTAACAATTAGTGATATTACAGCTTCATTTGTTATTGGAAAAATAGGAGAAAAAGTATGTATTAGTGGACGCTCTATAGGAGATATAAATGTACAGGTTATATTAGAAAAACTTGGAGGCGGTGGTCATATTACATTAGCTGGGGCACAAGTTGAAGGAATGACTATAGAAGAAGTTAAGAAAATTTTAATTGAAAAAATAGAAGAATATTTTTCTGAAATTTCTAATTAATAAAAAACTAGTAGAATTAAATATTAAATACTACATAAAAATTAGAAAGGAGAAATTTATGAAAGTAATATTACTACAAGATATAAAAGGTGTAGGAAAAAAAGATGAAGTAATAAATGCAAGTGATGGATATGCAAGAAACTTTTTATTTCCTAAAAATATGGCTTTAGAGGCCAGTAGTGAAAATATGAATAAACTAAAAGCAAAACAAGATGCTAACCAATATAAAAAATTGGTAGAGAAACAAGAAGCTCAAAAAATGGCTGAAAATTTAAAAACTATTATTTTAAAAATAAAAGTAAAAGCAGGCGAAAATCAAAAAATATTTGGATCTATTACTTCTAAAGAAATTTCTGAAAATTTAAAAGAACAATACAAAATACAAATAGATAAAAAGAAAATAGAATTAAAAGAACCAATAAAAACTTTAGGATGTTTTTCTGTAATAATTAAATTATATGAAGGCGTTGTAGCAAACTTAAAAGTACAAATAATACCACAGTAAAAATAATATTAATGGAGGCAAAATAATGGAACTAGGGAAAATTCCACCACACGATATAGAAGCAGAGCAGGCTGTTATAGGTAGTATGCTAATAGACAAAGACGCAATTATGTCTGCAGTTGAAGTACTAAAGCCAGAAGACTTTTATCGTGAGGATAATAAAATAATTTATGAAGCTATTTTAAATTTATACAATCGTGCAGAACCTGTAGATATTATTACATTAAAAACAGAATTGCAAACTATGAAACAACTAGAAGCTGTTGGTGGACTAGAATATATAGCTCAACTTCCAGATAAAGTTCCTACAACAGCAAATGTAGAACAATATATAAAAATAATAGAAGAAAAGTCAACTTTAAGAACTTTAATAAAAACTGCAAATGACTTAATTAGTTTAGGTTATGACCAAACTCAAGAAGTTGAAAATTTGCTAGATACAGCAGAAAGAAAAATATTTGATGTTATACAAGGTAGAAATCAAAAAGGATATACATCTATAAAAGATATTTTAGTAGATACATTTACACAATTAGAGCAATTATATAATCAAAAACAACATATAACAGGTGTACCAACAGGATTTGCAGATTTAGATTATATAACAGCTGGTCTTCACAAATCAGATTTGGTTATTGTTGCAGCAAGACCTGCTATGGGTAAATCTGCGTTTGCATTAAATTTGGCCACAAATGCAGCAGTAAAATCAAATATTCCTGTTGCTATATTTAGCTTAGAAATGTCAAAAGAACAAATGACAAACCGTATTTTATGTAGTGAGGCAATGGTTGACAGTAATAAAGTTAGAACAGGAAAAATAGAAGATGATGATTGGCAAAAGTTAGCTGAAGCATCTGGAAATTTATCACAAGCACAAATTTATATTGATGATACACCAGGAATTTCTATAATGGAAATTAGAGCAAAAGCTAGAAAATTAAAATTAGAAAAAAATATAGGAATGATAGTTATTGATTATATTCAATTAGTACAAGCTAGTAGCCGTAAAAGTGGAAGCCGTGAACAAGAAATTTCTGAAATAAGTCGTTCTTTAAAAATATTAGCAAAAGAAATAAATGTACCTGTTATAGCATTATCACAACTTTCTAGATCAGTTGAGCAAAGACCTGACCACAGACCAATGCTTTCAGATCTTCGTGAATCTGGAGCTATTGAACAAGATGCTGATATTGTTATGTTTTTGTATAGAGATGATTATTATAATCCAGATTCTGATAAAAAAAATATAGCTGAAATTATTTTAGCAAAACATAGAGCTGGTTCTACAGGAACTGTTGAACTTTTATGGCTAGGAAATTATACTAAGTTTGCTAATTTAGATAAATATAGAGATTAATTATTTAAAATAACCTACATAAGAGTTTAAAAATAATTTAAGGAAAGGTAATATGTTAAAACAAAAAATTATAGATACAATTAGTAAGTATAATTTAATACAAGAAGGAGATAAAATAGTAGTAGGAGTTTCGGGTGGACCTGATTCAATGTGCTTATTAGATACCTTATATTATCTAAAAGCTAACTTACAAATAGAAATAATAGTAGCTCATATTAATCATATGATTAGAAAAGAAGCTGATGAAGAAACTGAATATGTAAAAAATTATTGCAATACAAGAAACATTAAATGTTATGTAAAAAAAGAGAATGTTATTAATTTAGCAAAAAAAGAAAAAATAGGTACAGAGGAAATGGGAAGAAAAATTCGCTATGAATTTTTCAAAGAAGTATTAAAAAAAGAAAATGCAAATAAAATTGCAACAGCTCATAATTTAAATGACAATGCAGAAACAGTGTTATTAAATATTTTAAGAGGAAGTGGAATTTCAGGTCTTAAAGGAATTGAAATAAAAAGGAGTAAATTTATTAGACCATTAAGAGAATGTACAAGAGAAGAAATAGAAGAATATTGTGATAAGCAAAAATTAAATCCTAAAATTGATAAAACAAATTTTGAAAATATATACAATAGAAATAAAATAAGAAATTCTTTAATACCATATTTACAAAAAGAGTTTAATTCAAATATATTAGAAACTTTAAACAGATTATCTGATATAGCTAAAGAAGAAGAAGAATATTTTGAGTCTGTTATTAGCAAAAAGTATGAAGCTTTAGAAATTGGGAAAAATGAAAAAGAGATTATATTAGATTTAAATAAATTTAATAAATTACAAAAAGTTATAAAATCAAGAATTATTTTATATACTATTAATAAAGTAAATGGAAATATACAAGGTATTGGGAAAATACATATAGAAGATATCATTAAACTTTGCAAAAATAATATTGGTAATAAATATATAATGCCAAACAAAAATATAAAAATTTTTATAAATAAAGGAAAAATTTTTTTTATGGGTAATATTAATTTTCCGTAAGAAAAAGGTTGATACAGGCGAATTTGCTAAATGAAACTTTTGTGAAAATACTTGAATTTAAAAATACAATATGTTATAGTCTGTTATATTAAAACAAGTAAATTATAAGGAGGATACAACTTGAAAAATAGTATAAAAACACTAGCTATGTGGCTAATTATTGGAATTATTTTAATAGTATTAATTAGTTCTATTATAGAAAATACAGATAATAAACTAGCTTATTCTGAATTAATTGCAAAAATTGAAACTGGAGAAGTAAAAGAAATTACCTTATCATCAGATGGGGTTAAAGCAGAAGTAAAACTAAAAGATGAAAATTTTTTAAAGGAAGTAAATATACCAAGTGTAGATAATTTAATGGAAAGCTTAAATGAAAGCATGAGAGCCGGAACAGTTAAAGTATCTGAAAAATCAGAATCTATATGGATGCTAATTTTAAGTTTATTAACACCATTTGGACTACTTGTTATATTTTTTATTTTCTGGTTTATACTTATGGGAGGTATGCAAGGAGGAAATAGTGGCGGAGCAGGAAAATCAATGTCATTTGGAAAAAGCCGTGCCAGAATGATTAACCCAGCAGATAAAAATAGAGTAACTTTTGACGACGTTGCCGGTGTAGATGAAGAAAAAGAAGAATTAGAAGAAATAGTAGAATTTTTAAAAAATCCTAGAAAATTTACAGAAATGGGAGCAAGAATCCCAAAAGGTGTTTTATTAGTAGGACATCCTGGAACAGGAAAAACATTATTAGCAAAAGCAGTAGCAGGAGAAGCAGGAGTACCATTTTTCTTTATAAGTGGTTCAGATTTTGTAGAAATGTTTGTTGGTGTTGGAGCTTCAAGAGTTAGAGATTTATTTGAAGAAGCAAAGAAAAAAGCACCTTGTATTATATTTATAGATGAAATTGATGCAGTAGGACGTCAAAGAGGAGCAGGTTTAGGTGGAGGACATGATGAAAGAGAACAAACATTAAATCAATTATTAGTTGAAATGGATGGATTTTCTGCAAACGAAGGAGTTATAGTACTAGCAGCAACTAATAGACCAGATATCTTAGATAAAGCTTTATTAAGACCAGGAAGATTTGATAGACAAATAGTAGTTTCAAACCCAGATGTAAAAGCAAGAGAGCAAATATTAGAAGTACACAGTAGAAAGAAAAAATTAGCTGAAGATGTGGACTTAAAAACAATAGCAAAAAATACTTCAGGATTTTCAGGAGCAGATTTAGAGAATGTTTTAAATGAAGCCGCACTTTTAGCAGCTAGAAGAAACTTAAGTCAAATAGGCATGGCAGAAGTAGAAGATGCTATGGTAAAAGTAACAATGGGACCTGAAAAAAGAACAAGAGTAAGAAGTGAAAAAGAACAAAAATTAGTAGCTTTTCATGAAGCTGGCCATGCAGTAGTAAGTAGATTTTTACCAACACAAGATCCTGTACACCAAATTTCTATTATACCAAGAGGAATGGCGGGTGGATATACAATGTATCGTCCAACAGAGGATAAATCGTTTATGTCTAGAACAGAAATGGTAGAAAATATAATATCGCTTCTTGGAGGTAGAGTAGCAGAAAAACTAGTATTAGATGATATTTCAACTGGAGCAAGCAATGACATTGAAAGAGCAACACAAATAGCTAGAAATATGGTTACAAAATATGGAATGAGTGAAAAAATAGGTACTATTACTTTAGGTTCTAATCAAGAAGAAGTTTTTTTAGGAAGAGATTTTGCTCAAGCTAAGGAATATTCAGAAGAAACAGCTGCATTAGTAGATGAAGAAGTAAAAAGTATTATAGATTTTGCATACAAAAAAGCAGCAGAAATATTGCAAGCTAATATGGATAAGTTAACTAAAGTTGCAAATGTTCTTTTAGAAAAAGAAAAAATTGATGGCGAAGAATTTGATGAAATATTCAATCAAGAAAATGAATAAAATAAAAAACACTGAGATTTTGTTATCTCAGTGTTTTTTAAGCTAATTACCCAAAGTAACTTTAATTACCGTTCCTTCTTCTACAGATGTATTGGCAATAGGATCTTGACTAACAACTGTGCCTGAACCAAGTATTAAGTAATTTAAATTTCTTTCTTTTAATAAATTTTTTACTTGTGATGCAGACTTTCCTATTAAATCTGGAACCTGTTTTGATACACGTGTATTTTCAGTTTCAGTATATAATTTAACAATAGAACCTTTTACTAGTTCAGAACCTTTTACTGGATATTGCTGAGTAACAATATCAGAAGAATCTGCAGAAGTACTACAAGTAAAACCATTTTTTTCTAATAATTTTTTAGCTTCTGCTACAGTTTTATTAACTACATTAGGCAAAGTAACTGTACTATAAGAAGAACTATCTGAATTATCGGAAGATACTTGCAAATATGGTAATACTTCACTTAAAATTTGACTAGCTACAGGAGCTGCAACAGCACTACCTTGATGTCCTTTAGAACCTTGAGGATCATAAAGTGTTATTAATAATACTACTTCAGGATTTTCAGTAGGAGAAATTGCTAAAAAGGAAGCAGTATAACCTTCAGATTCATTAGAAGGATCTGGCTCAGAAGTTCCAGTTTTTCCGGCTATAGAATATCCTTTTACTTTAGCGTTTGAACCAGTACCATCTGTTACAACTGATTCTAACATATCTAGCATTTCAGAAGCTGTTTTTTCTGAAATAACTTGCCTAACTTGTACAGGTTCAATAGTGGTAACTGCACCTGTATCAGTATTTTTTACTTCTTTAACAATTCTAGGTTGCATTAAAATACCATTATTTGCTATACTACAAGCAGCTGTTATCATTTGAAGAGGAGTTATTTTAAATCTTTGCCCAAATGACATTGTAGCAAGTTCAACTGGGCCTACATCTTCTAAATCCCAAAAAATAGAAGAACTATATTCGCCTATAGTAGCTATTCCAGTTTGATCAAAAAATCCAAAAGCGCCATAATATTTATAACAAGTAGCAGCTTTAATAATATTATTAATTTGAACAAATGCAGGATTACAAGAATTTTCTAAAGCCTCTCTCAAACTTTGAGATCCATGTCCAGCTCTATGAGAGCATAATATTTTAGTATCATAAACTGTTTGATATCCTTTACAAGTATATACATCAGCAACATCTGGAGAAGCTAAGTTTTCTTCTAATGCAATGGAAGCAGTGATAATTTTGAAAACAGAGCCTGGTTCATAAGTGTCTGTAATAGCGCGATTACGATATAAACTATTTAAGATATTATTTTTTTCAGAAGAAGTCATTTTATTCCACTCTTCTTTACTAATATAGCTTGGCATATCAAAAGGAGAATTAAGATTATAATCAGGATAAGTTGCCATAGCTAAAATATCTCCATTTTTAGGATTCATTATAATTACATTACCGCCACGTCCACAATCATTTTCAATACAAGCTTGTTTTAAATATTTTTCTGCTATACTTTGTATATTAGCATCAATAGTTAATGTTATATCACTGCCATTCTCAGCAGATATATACATTTGATTGCTATCAGGAATAAATTCTTGGATAGCATCCTGAGAAGTAACAACCTTTCCAGGAGTACCAGTTAAAACATCATCCCAAGCAGATTCTAACCCCTCTAATCCCTGATTCATATCACCACAAAAACCTATTAAAGAAGAAGCTAGATTTTCATATGGATAATATCTTTTAGTATCTTCGTCAATATTAATTCCAGAATAAATTTCTTCGGACTCCATCCATTCCTTTAGCTTATCAATTTTATCTTTTTCTACTTTTTTGGCAATAGTATAATAACTAGAATCACTAGATACTTTTTCTAAAGTTTCTTCATAGTTTAATTCAAAAATATCTGAAAAGGCTTTTGCAACTTTCTCTTTTAAAAGCTTTGTTTCTTCTTCATTTATTTTTCCATCTTTTTCTACTATAATAGAGTTTGGAGAGATGCTTACTGTATCTACCTGAGCGCTTACAGCTAAAGGCTTTCCTGTAGAATCATAAATTGTTCCTCTTTTAGGGCTAATTGTACGACTAGTAATTAATTGATCATACATTTGTTTTTTTAAATCAGCTCCTTTTACAAATTGAAGAAAAGCAATACGAAGAAGAAGTAAAAATAAAAGAATAAAAATTATAAGCATTGCAATTCTTAATTTTTTAGAAATATTAGACTTTTTTTCCATTTTTCCTCCTTTACTCTTAAACTCTTAATTTTTTTATTATTTTTATTTCATTATATAATTTTTTAATAACATCTTCACGAACCGCTAAAGCCTTATTATATTCTAACAATATTGTTGTATAATTATCAAAGGTTTCTCCCTCTTGAAATAAAAGTTTCATACCTTCATGATAATAATCCTTATTTTTTTGTTTATTAGAACTGTTAGCTTTTTTATCATAAGTTTCTATTACTTTTAAACGCTTAATTTGTTGTTTTAAATATTCAACATAATCCATAACACAACTAATTTCATATAAAGTGTCATCTATAACAACTTTAAATAATTTTTTTAAAATTAGTCCATTTATTTTTCCCAATTTTTCTTTTGCCGATAATTGATCTAAAGCCACAAATTTAGGATCTGGTTTAGTATCTTTAATTAAATCTTTTAATGTTTCAGAAATATTAACATGAGTAGTATATTGCCTCTTAGTAACAATAGCATCATATTCATCAGCAACACGAATAATTTGAGCCTCATAAGGAATATCTTTTTTAGTAATTCCATTTGGATAACCGCTTCCATCAAGAGACTCATGGTGATCTAAAGCTGCTAAAGCATAGGGACGTAGTTTAGTATCTTTCATACATAAATTATATCCTAAAGTAGTGTGAGTTTTAATAATTTCATATTCTTCAGAAGTTAATCTTTCTGGTTTATTTAAAATTTTGATAGGAATAAACAACTTACCAATATCGTGTAAATATCCACCAATAATACAATGAACAGTAAAAGATTGCTTACACCTTAAATATTCACATATTCTACAACATAAATTAGCAACATTTTCACTATGTTTTCTAGTAAAAGGATCTAATTTTTCTAATACTTGCAATTCATATTGCATAATCTGATTTAAGTTATAAGACTTTAAATTGACTGGACTATAAAAATCAAACTTATTTTCAAACATAGATTTCTCCTTTGTTAATGTATTAATATTATAATACTATAAAAATAAATTAAAGGCAATAAAAAGCATTAGAAAAACTGTTTTTATTTAAATATTAATAATTTAAAATAATATTTTATAAAAAAATAAAAAAATTTAAAAAAACACTTGCTATTTTTGATATGTTGTATTAAAATTTAATTGAAGTGGAGAGAAGTGGTGAAAAGTGGATTAAAATGTTAAAGGGGTGAGAAAAGTGTTAATAGGTGAATATGAACATTCTCTTGATGTAAAAGGTAGATTAATTTTACCTGCAAAAATAAGAGAAGACATGGGAGAAAAATTCATAATTACAAAAGGTTTAGATGGATGTTTATTTGGCTTTTCTCAAACAGAATGGACAAATTTTGAAGAAAAATTAAAAACACTTACACTTACTAATAAAAATGATAGAGATTATGTAAGGTTTTTCTTATCTGGTGCTACAGAATGTGAAATTGACAAACAAGGCAGATTTTTAATTTCAGCAAATTTAAGAGAATATGCAAACTTAGAAAAAGATTCTGTAATTATTGGTGTAGGTACTAGAATTGAAATTTGGAATAAAGATAAATGGAAATCTTATAATAGCGATGAAAATATTTCTGCAGATGAAATTGCAGAAAATATGACAATGCTTGGTATATAGCTTAAAAGCTTATATAAATTATACAAAAGAAGAAAATGTACAAAAGATAAAATTTTACAAAAGACAAGTTATTAAGTTTATACAAAAGATAAAGTTTACTAAAGAAAAATATACAAATGAAAAAGTGAGTGTCAAAAAAGACATTAATTTCTAAAGAAAAATTACTAGTTACTAATGTAAAAAATAAAATATACAAAAGAAATTATAGAAAATTTTTTCCTTACCCTACTAAAGAAGAGTTAGAATAAAAACAAAAGATAAACAATTTAAAAATGTAGCATACAGTTGGTATATAAATACCAACTGATTGTGCTATTTTAATAAAGAAGGGAAATTTTTATATACTTATGGAATTTAAGCATGAATCAGTTTTATTAAAAGAATGTATACAAGCACTTAAAATTAAAGAAGATGGAATTTATGTAGATGGGACTTTAGGTGGTGCAGGGCACAGTGAAGAAATTTTAAAAAATTTGTCAAACAAAGGCAAACTAATAGGAATTGATAGAGATGAACAAGCTTTAAAAGCTGCATCTGAGAAGCTAAAGAAATATAACAACGTAATTTATATACATAATAATCATGATAATATAAAAAATATATTGCAAGAACTTAATATAGATAAGGTAGATGGAATATTATTAGATTTAGGAGTTTCTTCATATCAATTAGATGAAAGAGCAAGAGGATTTAGTTATATGGGAGACAGCCCATTAGATATGAGAATGGATACTTCAACCGGTATTACTGCTAAAGAAATTATAAATACTTATACTGAAGAAAATTTAGCAAGTATTATTTGGGAATATGGAGAAGAAAAATTTGCTAAACAAATAGCAAAAAACATTATTATAGCACGTAACAAAAAAACAATAGATACTACGCAAGAATTGGTTAAAATTATAGAAAACTCTATACCAAAAAATAAACAAAAAAATGGACATCCAGCCAAAAAAACTTTTCAAGCAATTAGAATAGAAGTAAATAATGAAATAAAACCATTATATCAAACAATTATAAATAGTGTGCAATGCTTAAAACAAGGTGGAAGGTTAGTAGTAATTACTTTTCATTCTTTAGAGGATAGGGCTGTAAAAAATGCTATGATAGATTTACAAGGAAAATGTACTTGTCCAAGTGATTTACCTTATTGTATTTGTAATTATAAATCATTTGGAAAAATTATAAATAATAAACCTATTATAGCGAAACAAGAAGAAATAAAGAGAAATTCAAGAGCTAAGAGTGCAAAAGCAAGAATTTTTGAAAGAATAGATAAAAATTAAAAATACAAAAGGAAAAGAGGTGAAGTTTATGGCATATAAACAATATATGAAATATCAGTATGAGACTAGCCCAAAAAAATTAAAACCAGAATATGAACCAAGAAAAAATCCATATGCAAAAAAGAAAAAATCTACAGGAAAAAAGCAGTCTCAAAAAACTAAAATACAACCAAAGTCACATCTTAAAGCTGTTATATACATATTGTTAGGATTTACTATTTTATTTGCCATAAGCTATCGTAATTCTCTTATTACAGAAAGTTTTGACAAAAAAGAAACTTTAAAAAAGGAGTTAAGTAGTTTACAAAAAGAAAATGCACAAACAAAAATAAATATTCAAAGCAGTTTAAATTTATCTAATATAGAAAAAGCAGCATCAAGTATGTTAGGAATGAAAAAATTAGATGAATCACAAAAAGTATATGTAAATCTTCCTAAAAAAGATTATGTAGAACCATCAAGTGAGCAAGTTTTAGTTACAGAAGAAAAAGGTTGGTTTGAAGAACTAATAGAGAAAATTACAAGTTGTATATTATAAAAAATAAATTAAAGACTAATTATTTAGTCTTTTTTTTTATCTTTTGAATAAAAATAAAAGAAGAAAGATTTTTAGGTTTAATAGGAGACCAAAATGAAAAAAAGTAAAAAAACATTACGTGAAAATATAAACAAAAAGCAGTTATTAAAATGGAAAAAAAAGAAAAATCAAGAAGTAATAAATGTAAAAAAAGAACAGAAAATAGTTTTAAATGATATGAAAAGAAAGTTTAGAAAAGAATTAAAAAATAAAAAAATTAAAATTGAAGAAAAACCTAGTAATATAAATAGAAAAAAAAGAATGAGAAATGAAATAATAATTTTATGGCTAGTAATAGTTGCTTTAACTGTTAGAATTGGTTGGATTCAATTTGTAATGGGTTCAGAGCTCCAAACTGAAGCTTATTTACAGCAGACATTAGATAGAAGCATAAACCCACGAAGAGGTACAATCTATGATGCAACAGGAAAAATCATTTTAGCAGTTAGTAGTACGGTAGAAACGGTTACAGTAAATCCTGTTAATATTTCTAAAAATGATAAAGAGAAAGTAGCAACTGCATTAAGTCAAATATTTGAACTTGACTATGAAACAGTATATAAAAAAGTGAATAAAAAAAGTTCAATAGAAACAATTATAAAAAAAGTAGATAAAGAAAAAACTGATGAATTAAGAACGTGGATGAAAGTAAATAACATTACTACAGGAATTAATATAGATGAAGACACTAAAAGATATTATCCATATAACAATTTAGCATCACAAGTTATAGGATTTTCAGGAAGTGACAATCAAGGGTTAGATGGAATAGAATCAGTATATGATGATGAACTAAAAGGAGAAAAAGGTAAAATACAAAAATTAACAGATGCAAGAGGAGGAGATATTGAAAACACAAGTGAAAATTATGTGCCTGCTATTGATGGAAATGATCTAGTTTTAACTATTGATGCAACAATTCAAGGAATAGCAGAAAAATATTTAAAAGAAGCTTGTATTGATAATAAATGTACAGACGGCGGAAATATAATAATAATTAATCCTAAAAATGGTGATGTATTAGCTATGGCAGGATATCCTAACTATAATTTAAATACACCATTTGAGGCTTCTACAGATGAACTTAAAGAACAATGGAATCAAATGACACAAACAGAGAGAAATAGAGCTATGATGGCATTATGGAGAAATAAAGCTGTAACAGACACATATGAACCTGGCTCAACTTTTAAATTAATAACAACATCAGCAGCTTTACAAGAGGGAATTACAACGCCAGATAAGCAGGGAGAATTTTGCTGTACAGGTGGAATTGAAATTGCAGGAGTAAGAATTAAATGTTGGAGATATTACAGACCACACGGCTCAGAATCTTTAAGAGAGGCTCTAATGAATTCTTGCAATCCTGTATTTATAGGACTTGGGCAAAAATTAGGAGTGAAAACATATTATCAATATTTAAATAAATTTGGATTGTTAGGCAAAACTGGGATTGATTTACCAGGAGAAGCTACAAGTATATTTTTAAAAGAGGAAAAAGTTGGACCTGTGGAACTTGCTACAATAGCATTTGGTCAAAGATTTGAAATTACACCTATACAACTAGCAACAGCAGTAAGCACTATAGCAAACGGAGGCACTAAAATTACACCCAGAGTAGTAAAACAGATAATAAATAGCCAAACCGGAGAAGTAACAGATATTCCTGTTAAATTAGGAGACAGAGTAATTTCAGAAGAACACAGTAAAGAAATATTAAGTATGATGGAGTCTGTTGTAGCAGAAGGTACTGGAAAAAATGCACAAGTAAAAGGATATAGAGTAGGAGGAAAAACAGGAACATCTGAAGATGGTGTAAACACAAATAAATATGTTACATCATTTGTAGGAGTTGCACCAATATCAGATCCAGAAGTAGTGGTTTTAGTAACATTATATAATCCAACAGGAGAAGGAGGACACCAAGGAGGTGCTGTTGGAGCGCCTGTAGGAGGTCAAGTTTTATCAGAGGTATTGCCTTATTTAGAATTGACAAAAGACAATATAAATGAAGAAGACGTAAAAGTACAAGTTGAAGTTCCTGAAGTAGAAGGTTTGACTGTACAAGAAGCCTCAAAAGCTTTAGAAAAAGTAGGACTACAACTACAAATAGAAAATGAACCGGAAGGCTTAGATAAAAATGCAACTGTAGTTAAAGAACAACTTCCTAAAAAAGGAATTAGTGTATACCAAGGAACTAAAATTATTTTAAAAATACAGTAGTGATAAAAAATATAATTGATTAGTTGCGTTTTAAAAATATAGTATGATATAATAATAAACGTAAAAAAGGAGATAAAAATATGGAATTAAAAAATATTTTGTCAGGAATAGAAGGATTAAAGGTGAAAGGAAGTCTTGATGTAGAAGTTTCAGATATAAAAAGTAATTCTGGAGAAATAAAAAAAGGAGATATGTTTATTGCAATAGAAGGGTTTGACGTAGATGGGCATAACTATATTGATCAAGCTGTTACAAATGGTGCAAAAATTATTATGGCACAGGCAGATAAATTAACTAAAGAAATGGTTAAAAATTTGCCAGAAGATGTTACATTTATTTTAGCACCAAATACCAGACATGCAATTTCAATTTGTGCTTGTAATTTTTATAAAAATCCATCTAAAAAATTAAAATTAATTGGAGTAACAGGAACAAAAGGGAAGACTACTATTACATTTATGATTAAATCTTTATTAGAAAAACAAGGTTTAAAAGTAGGACTTATTGGCACTATCTGTACATATATAGGAAATAAAAATTTAGGAGATAATGACAGAACAACACCCGAAGCATTAGAACTACAAAAAATTTTAGCTCAGATGGTAGAAGAAAAATGTGATGTGGCTATTATGGAAGTATCTTCTCAAAGCTTAAAATTAGGTAGAGTAGATGGATGCGAATTTAATATAGGAATATTTTCTAATTTTTCAAAAGATCATATTAGCCAAAAAGAACATTCTAGTATGGAAGAATACTTTGAATCAAAAGTAAAATTATTTAAAATGTGTAAATATGCATTTATAAATTCTGATGATATATATGCTAATAAATTACCTAATTTAGTACCAGAATGTGAATTTCAAACATATGGTATTGATAATCCAGCAGGATTATTAGCAAAAGATATAACTGTAACAAATTCATATGTAGATTTTAAGGTAAAATTAGGAGATAAAAATCAAAGAGTAAAAACTGGAATTCCAGGAAGGTTTAGTGTATATAATTCATTAGCAGCAATTTGTGTTGCTACAAAATTTGGCTGTAGCACAGAAAATATACAAGAGGCGTTATTAAATATTAGAGTTCCAGGAAGAAGTGAACTTGTAGATAATAAAAAAGAATTAACTATAATGATAGATTATGCTCATTCGCCAGAAAGCTTAGAAAGCATTTTATCAACAGTTAAAGAATATACTCAAGGTAAAGTAATTTGTATATTTGGATGTGGAGGAGATAGAGACTGTGGTAAAAGACCAATTATGGGAGAAATATCAGGAAAATTAGCAGACTATACTATAATAACTTCTGATAATCCACGAACAGAAGACCCAGAAAAAATTATAAAACAAATAGAGAAAGGTATAAAACAAACAAAAGGACAGTATGAATGTATAGTAGACAGAAAAGAAGCTATTGAAAAAGGAGTTAAAATGTTACACAAAAGAGACATTTTAGTAATAGCTGGAAAAGGGCATGAATTAGTACAAGAAATAAAAGGAAAATATTATCCTTTTAATGAAAGAATTATTATAAATAAAGCTTTAGAAGAATAATGTATAATTGTATTAATTAAAATTTAACATAACCAAGGAGGAAATATGGAATTTCAAACAAAGATAATATTAATTTCTTTAGCTATAAGTTTTGTAACAGCACTAATAGTAATTCCTATTCTAAGAAAATTGAAAATAGGACAGTTAGAAAGAAAAGAAGGACCTCGTTCTCATCTAAATAAACAAGGAACTCCAACAATGGGCGGAATAATAATGACTATTACTATTTTAATTGTTGGTATATTAGTGTTTATAAATTATAGTAAATCAGAAGACATTATGCAAAAACAGGTAGCCATAAAGTTTATTCCTCTAGTAATATCTACAATATGTTTTGGCATGATAGGATTAATTGATGATTTTAAAAAATTAATAGGAAAAAATACAGATGGATTAAAACCTGCATACAAAATGTTAGGTTTACTTATTGTATCTGTTGCCTTTAGTATATATTTAACACAGATTTTACATATTGAATTAGAAACATATATACCTTTTTTTAAAGTTTATATAACCTTACCAATATGGCTTTATATTCCATTTGTAGTATTTGTAATGCTTGCAACAACAAATGCAGTTAATTTAACAGATGGAATAGATGGTCTTTCTACAAGTGTTACAACAATAATAATTACATGTTTAACAGTAATTGGAATTATATTTGGAATAAAAGAAATTTCTATTTTTGGAAGTATTTTAATAGGAGCTTGTTTAGGATTTCTAATATTCAATTTACATCCTGCAAAAGTTTTTATGGGAGATACAGGATCACTTTTACTAGGAGGAGCTATAGCAAGTATGGCAATTTATTTAAAAATGCCTATATTAATAGCAATAATAGCAATTGTACCTGTAATAGAAACTCTTTCAGTTATGATTCAGGTTAGACATTTTAAAAAAACAGGAGAAAGAGTATTTAAAATGACACCTATACACCACCATTTTGAATTGTCTGGTTGGAATGAAAACAAAATTGTATCCGTGTTCAGCATTATTACATTAATTTGCTGCATAATAGGACTTATAGCTATTTAATATTAAAAATAGCAAAAATATAATAGAAAGGAAAAAAACAATGCATAAAGCCCAAAAGAAAATAGCAAATTTTATAAATAAACCTTTTGATTTTTTACTTTGTATAGTTGTTTTTATATTATTAGCTTTAGGAATAGTAATGGTGTTATCTGCTTCTGCACCAACAGCATTAGCAGAAACAGGAAAAACATATGAATATGCAGGAAGGCAACTACTATTTGGAATATTAGGAATAGTATTTATGTTTATATTTTCTAAAATAGATTATAGAATTTATAAAAAATTTTATTGGTTAATTTATGGTGCATCATGGCTAATTTTACTATTAGTATTAATTCCTGGATTAGGTGTTGAAGTAAATGGTGCTAAGAGATGGGTTTTAGTTCCTGGTCTAGGACAATTTCAACCATCAGAATTAACTAAAATTGGTTTGATTATATTTTATGCAGGATATTTATCAGACCATAAAGATGAATTAAAAGACTTTTGGAAAGGATTTGTAAAGCCATATGTATTTATAGTTCCACCGGTACTTATTTTATATGTAATTCAAAACCATTTAAGTGCATCATTAATTATATTTATGATTACTAGTGTTATGCTTGTTATAAGTGGAGCAAGAATATTATATTTTATATTATCAGGAGCTGCAGCAGGAACAGGATTAATAGGATATATAATTTATAAAATATCATCAGGAGGCTCGGATAGCTTTCGTATAGGAAGAATAGTATCTTTTTTAGATCCTTGGGCAGATGCTACAGGACTAGGTTGGCAAGTAATTCAAAGCTTATATGCAATAGGTTCAGGAGGATTATTTGGAGCAGGATTAGGAGAAAGTAAACAAAAATACTTATATATTTCAGAGCCACAAAATGATTTTATATTTTCTATTGTAGCAGAAGAATTAGGTTTTATTGGTTGTACAGTAATATTGATACTTTTTGCAATTTTAATTTGGAGAGGTATTTTAGTTGCTATAAAAGCACCAGATATGTTTGGAAGTTTATTAGCAACAGGAATAATTAGTTTAATATCTATACAAGCAATTTTAAACATAGCAGTTGTAACATCATCTATACCTAACACAGGAATTTCATTACCATTTTTTAGCTATGGTGGTACAGCCTTATTTATATTATTATGTAGTATGCGGAATACT
>CALXQH010000052.1 GCA_944390525.1 uncultured Clostridia bacterium
TAACAGTTTAACAACTTTAGGACTTACAATAGAAGAAGCTACTGAAATACAGTCACTCTTCTATCAAATAGGAGTAACATCTATTTCAAATATACAAGCTAGTAATGATGAAGGAATTGATAAATTAACTGCTTTTGTAGCATATGCAAATGGAGATGAACAAAAGAAGTTTTGGTTTACAATAGAAAAAAGAAAATTAATATATGCAGGTTTTAGAGATGAAACCTTATATGATTCATCAAAAGGTGGAATTTTAAAAAATATAAATGATGTGCATATTCCAGAAACAAAAGTAGATATGGAAACATACACTACTTTACAAGTAGAAGCAGAGAATGCGGTAAAACAATATTTAAATTATCCAGATACAGCAAACTTTCCTCTTTATGATGGATGGGGAATTGCTAGAAATGATGATGAATATAAAATAAATGGAATAGTTAATGCTAAAAATGGATTTGGAGTTGAAGATAAAATTTATTTTTCTGTATGGTTTAAAAAGATTGACAATCAATTTAATGTAGAAGCAATAGAATTAAATGGAGTTAGAGTAAAATAAATAAAAGTCGGACATCATAAAAAAGAGTAATAAATAAAAATTAAGGTGCAAAAATTAAAAAAATTATGCATCAAATTATTTTTATTAAATATTACTCTTTTTTTATTTTATTTGTTTTAATTGCACCTTATTAATATAAAATTTTGAATTATAAAAAGTTTTTGGAGGTGCAATTTTGCTTATCTAAGGTGTAACTATATTAATGTATCTAAAGTATCTTTTTCCTTGTATTGTTATATCCTTAAAAAATTGACTGCTTCTAATTTTATTATAGAAACAATTTTGACCAATTAAAGGATAAGAATTTTCTATACAAAAATCACTATAATTCGAATATAAATCTTTTCTAAGAATTATATTATGTTTAGCATAAATTAAATTTTTAAATTCATTGCTTGTTAAATATGCGTGCAATGAACTATCAGAAGATTTATAAACAGATAATATTTCATTGCTTTCGTCATTGTTTGCAAATACTCTTGTATTAACCAAGTCAATATATGCTGTTAAACTTATATTTGCTAAATAATCTAAATTATTTTGAGCCAATAATTTATTAATATTAAAATCTCTTTTTTCTTCATTAGTATATTTTTGGTCAAACTTTAATATATTAAGACGTCTATAGAATCCATTACTTCTATCATCAACGATAGGAATTTCATTAGCTGTAAATATATGTTTGGCATAAGGATATATAGAATGTCTTTTTTCGTATTTATTTTCAATTGATATTGCATCTCCGGTTACTATGCCTTTAAATATTTCCACACTATCTAAATGCTTTCTAGATAATTCCAAAACAGAATTTAATAATTTATTTTCTATTTCAGCAGCATAAAATCTACCATTTTGCAAGTCATGAAGTGAAACATGGCATATATTATTTTCACCAATCAATGTATTTATTATATTTAATAAAGTAGATTTACCATTATCTGCACTTGGACCGTAGAATATAAATGCTTTTTGTAAATCAGTATTAGGAGACATACAATATCCTATTATTTCTAGTATTGCCTTTTTTCTATTTGTATTTCCTGTGGTTATTTTATTTAGGTAGTTTTCTACATCATGATTAATGCTAACTTCTTTTAAATAATTTGCATTTATTTGATTTAAAGTAAATACATTTGGTGAATGTTGAATAATCATGTTGCTTTTCATATCATATAAACAATTTTTAAAATTTATATAATTTTTGTCTAAAGATATATCTTCACCGCTTAATTTAATCTTAAGGTATTCAAGTACCTCTTTTCTAATTTGTCTAGTTACATTTTCATCTAGTTCTATCAATTTCTTTTCTAAAATAGTTGTATCTTTAGAATATATACCATTATTATAGATATATAAATTATGATTATAATATTTAATACTATACATTTTTAATAAATCTTCAGCTAAACTAGTGTGTAGACTTCTTCTCATTATGTACCTCCCTTTTATTATAACTTAACCAGTTATTAAATTCATCTTTGTTATTCTTTATATAATCAGAAATATCCAAATAAATATTGTAGGCTATTTCATTACATTCAATATCATCAATATAAAAAAAATTATAATCCATTTAGCTACCTCCTTTTATTAGAATTAAATAAATCAATCATTGTTTTTTAATTCGTTAATGATTTTAATTATTTTTTCTTTATTTTCGTTAGACAAATTAGTTCTCAATAATTTTGAAAAATTACTATCACTTAACCCGAAATTTATTAGCAATTTCCCAGTATTTTAATCTATTTTGTGTAATTAAATTTCTAATGTCCTCATTTGCCATTTTTTTTTTTTTTTTTGTCAAATTTTTATTTTGTGCTTGACAACTGTTGTTGTAAAAAGTATAATATATAGTAACAGATAAATAAATAATGTAATTGTTACAAGATGTTACAAGGAGGATATATGCCAAATAGCAATACTAATATAAAGAAATATAGTTATTTAAAAGATATACAAGAGTCAAATATTAAATTAGAAAATATTTATTCTATTACTAGAAAATTTGAAAGATATGAAATAAAAAATGGATTAGTTTTTGGAAAAGGAAAAAATACTAAAAGGACTATAGAAGAAATTTTTGAAACAAATAACAAAATTAATATATTAATTGATTTACTTAATATAGGTAGATTGATATATAATGATGAAATGTTAGAAAAAGAAAATAAGGAAATCTATAAATATGATAATAAGTACTTTGAAAAGCCTCATATTTTTATTGACATATCTAAAATTAATCAAGATTGTAAAAGAAAAATAAACAACTTTTTTCAAAAATACGGAATTATTCAAAATAACAACTATAACTTAAATTTCTTTATTAGAAGAGTTCTTGATTTGTATTATACAGTTGAACTATGGAACAAGATTGAAAATAAAGAAAATTATGGAGAGGATTGGGAAAAACTACAGTTTATTTTATATCCTCAATATAGAAGTAAGAATGTGAACTATGTAAAAAAAGGAATAGCAGCCAATATTCAAGAAAAGGGGTTATTTCAATATGAAAAAAATAAATATTATATTTTTGATTATTTTCAATTTAATTGCAAAACAAAAACATTTCAAATATTAAATATGTGCAATGATTATATTACATTAGCCTACTATCAATTGGAAAGTGTAATGATTTCTAAGGAAAACCTAGATGTTTTTCATAAATGTAAAATATGTGGGGATTATTTAGATTATGAAAGAAGTTCAAAAGAATATTGTGATAGTGAAGAATGTAGAAAAATAAGACAAAGAGAAAGAACTAGAAAAAGTAGAGAAAATAAAAAACGAAAGGAATTAAATAAATGAATGTAGTAATTTATGCTAGATATAGCTCACACAATCAAACAGAACAGTCAATTGAAGGACAAATAGCAGTTTGTAAAGAGTATGCAGACAGAAATAATTATACAATTGTAGGAGAATATATTGATAGGTCTTTAACTGGCACAAATGATAATAGACCACAATTTAGAAAAATGATAGAAGATAGTAATAAAAGGTTTTTTAATGGTGTACTTGTTTATCAGTTAGACAGATTTTCAAGAAATAGATACGATAGTGCAATTTATAAAAATAAATTAAAGAAAAACGGTGTAAGAGTATTTTCGGCAAAAGAAAATATATCGGAAGATGCTTCAGGAATATTAATGGAAAGTGTTATCGAAGGAATGGCAGAATATTATTCTGTTGAATTATCACAAAAAGTAAAAAGAGGTATGGATATTAATGCTCAAAAATGTCTATCTACAGGAGGAACGCCACCATTAGGATTTAAAGTGAATAAAGAGAAAAAATTTGAAATTAATGAAATGACTGCTCCAATTGTTAAACAAATTTTTCAAATGTATGCTAATGGTAAATTAATGTCTGATATTATAAAAAAATTGAATGAAAAGGGCATAAAAACATCACAAGGGCATAAATTTAATAAGTGTAGTATAAGGACCATTCTTCTTAATAAAAAATATATAGGCATATACACTTATAAAGGAAAAGAGTATAAAGGTGGAATTCCTAGAATAATAGACGACGAAACTTTTTATAAAGTGCAAAAAATGATGTCAAAAAATAAAAAGGCACCTGCTAGAGCTAAGTCTAAAACAGATTACCTATTGACTACAAAGCTGTTCTGCGGATATTGCAAAGAATTGATGGTTGGAGTATGTGGAACATCTTATAATGGAAAAATATATCATTATTATTCATGTAATGGATATAGAAACAAAAAATGTAATAAGAAAAATATAAAGAAAGATTATATTGAGGATTTAGTAGTAAAAGAAGTAAAAAATATATTAACTGACAATAATATAAAAGAGATTGCTAATAAAGTAGTTGAATTATCTAAAAAAGAAACTAATAATGTAAACGTAAAAAATCTGGAAATTTTACTAAAAGAAAATAAAAAACAGCAAACGAACTTATTGAATAGCCTAAAAGTTTGCCAAATAGAGAGTGTAAGAAATTCAATATTTCAAGAGTTAGAAAAAATGCAATTAGAATATACTAGATTAGAAAAAGAGTATAAAATAGAGAAGTCAAAATATACCGTTTTAAAACTTCCAGAAGTATTGTTTTTTCTTTATAAACTGAAAAATGGAGATATTAATGATATTAAGTACAAAAAAGTATTGATACATACATTTATTAATAAAATATACTTATATGACAACAATATGATTATTATATTTAATACTCAAGATAAAGAAATAAATATTAATATTCCAAATATAGAAAAAATAAATAGTTCGCTTAAGGGTAATTGTGGTCAACCAAAAGTAAAAGGTAGAAAGTTAAACTTTCTACCTTTTACTTTATACAAATTATTGATTATTTTTTGACAATTTAAACTCTTCTCTACTTTTAAGCAATTTATCAAATAGAGTATCAACATCATCAGCATTGTTAAATTTATAAGCTTTCCTCCGAAGAGTTTCTACTGTTGTATCATCAATCCAACTATAAATAATACAATTTATAATTGTACGATCTAACAAAGCACAAGTACAAAAATGTCTTCTACAAAAATCTGACTTTGAAAGTGAACTACGTGAATAAGTAACAACAAGAAGAAAGGATTCTTCTTTAGAGAGCTCAAATTTAGTGCTTTTATTTAGTCTACTTTGATAAGTTCTAAAAGTTTTTTCTTCTAAAACATAACGAGAAATACCAGTTTTTTTATAAGAATTATTGACTGAAGTATTTTTCATAGCTACAACAATATCTAAAGGTACAATACATTTTTCTACAGCCCATTTGAGAATTGTATAAAATGTATTTTTACTACACATATAATCTCTATAAAAGTCTTCATAATTATAAGTGCCTGTTGAATATCTTGAAGCTACAATAAAAATTTCACCCCGAAAAAAATCAGATGCACTACGTTTATACATAGTTATTCTCCTTTCTTATAAAGATAAATTGTCATTAAAAAATATATATTACATTATAGCAAAACAAACACATTATGTCAAATTACAAAAAAATAAAAAAACTATTGATTTTTTATTAATAATAAAGTAATATATAAATATAAAAATAATTGAAGGGAACCTAAGAAGAAATGATTGTTGATAAAAAAGGAAATTTATTTGAAGACAGAAGAAAAGCAGATAGAAGAAAAAGTGATATAGAAGTAGAAAAAAGTAAAAGAAAGGGAGATAGAAGAAAAGCCCCTGAGCAAGTTCCTACAACTAAGAAAAAATAATAAAAAACTATTACTACACATATTTTGTAGTAATAGTTTTTATTAATTTAGACTATAATATTAGCAACAGCCATTTCTGCCACCATTACCGCAACAGCATATTAAAATGATAAAAATTATTATCCAAATGCAGCAATCGTCACCAAAACCAAATCCACCGCATCCACAACCTCTATTTTCTGGCATAATATTCACTCCTTTCTCATGTACAACTAATCATATTAGCAATTACATCCATTGTTACATCCACAACCACAACCGCAATTATTATTGCCACAGCAGAAAAGTAACAAGAATAAGATGATGAACCATAAGAGTTCTCCGTTATTACAACAACATCCCATTTTTTCTACCTCCTATGAACTTATTTTTAGTTCTTTTGTATGATATATATTATTCTATTTTAAAAAAAGTGTTACACTTTTGAAGTAGTACTAATTTTAGTATTACTTTTTTTGTTTAAAAATCTTTGATAAAAAATATCTAAAAACTATACAAAAAATAAAAAAAGAATGATATAATTCTAAAAAAGTAAAACAATAGAATAAATTGGAGGAAAATAGATGGGAAATATTGTACTATTAGATGACAATACTATAAATAAAATAGCTGCAGGAGAAGTAATAGAAAGGCCAGCTTCTGTAGTAAAAGAATTAGTAGAAAATTCAATAGATGCTGGAGCTACTGCAATTACTATAGAAATAAAAAATGGAGGAATTTCTTATATTAGAATTACTGATAATGGTAAAGGAATAGCACCAGATGATATGGAAATTGCTTTTGAAAGACATGCAACGTCTAAAATTAGAAAAGCAGAAGACTTAGAAAGTGTTACTTCTATGGGGTTTAGAGGAGAAGCTTTAGCAAGCATAGCAGCAATTAGTAAAATAGAAATGATATCAAAATATATAGAAAATGAAATAGGTTATAAAATAGAAGTACAAGGAGGAAAAATACTTAACAAAGAAGAAATAGGATGTCCTAAAGGAACAACAATAGTAATTAATGAATTGTTTTATAATACACCTGTTAGATACAAATTTTTAAAAAAGGACTTTACTGAAGCTGGGTATATAGAAGATGTTGTATCAAGAATTGCTTTAATACATCCTGAAATTGCAATTAAATTAATAAATAGTGGAAAAACTATAATTCAAACACCAGGAAATAATGACTCTAAATCTGTTATATATAGTATTTACGGTAAAGATATAGCAGAAAATATATTGGATGTTAATTATGAATATGAAGATATAAAAGTTATAGGCATTATAGGTAAACCAGTAATAGCACGCTCTAATCGTTCAAATCAATTATTTTTTGTAAATAAAAGATATATTAAAGATAGAATATTAACAAGTGCAGCAGAACAAGCTTATAAAGGTTTAATTACAATAGGAAAATATGGTTTTTTAGTATTAAATCTTGAAATTAGCCAGCAAAAAGTAGATGTGAATGTACACCCTGCTAAATTAGAAGTCAGATTTGAAGATGAAAATAAAGTATTTAAAGCAGTTTACCATGCAATTAAAGATACTTTATTAAAAGGAGATTTAGTAGTAAATACAGAAAACACACACGATGATGAAACAGAAAAAACAAATACTATAGCTGTTAATAGCAAACCTATTGAAGAAATAAAATATGATAATAAAATAGAACATAAAACTTTTGGAGGATTATTTAATAAATTAAAAAAAGAAATGCCTAAAGAAGATAAAATTGATAATGATGGAAATTTTATAGCTCAGATTTATTCAAATAAATTTGGTGATGAAAATGAAAAAACAACAAAAAATATGGTAAAAGAAGAAACTAAAAAATCTACTTATGAGCTATCAACGCAGACTGAAGCAAATATGCAAACTAAAATTATTAATACTGAAGAAGTAAATAAAAAATTAATAGAAGATATGAACAAACTAGAAAAACTTCAAGTAGAAGAAAAACCTGAAACTTTTGAAGAAATGTATATACGTACATTTGGCACAATGCCCTCAGAAGTAAGAAAAGCTGAATTAGAAGAAAAACAAAAAGAAGAAAAGATAACATTAAAACCTGAGGAAATGAATTCAGCAGAAAATATTTCAATATTTCCACAAGTAGAAAATCAAAATATTCCTAACTATAAATTTATTGGAATAGCGTTTTCTACATATATTATTTTAGAATTAAATGAAGAACTATACATATTGGATCAGCATGCAGCACATGAAAGAATTTTATATGAAAAAGTAAAGAAAAATTATTATAGCAATACAGAAAAAGATTCTCAATTAATGTTATTACCAGATATAATTAATTTATCACACAAAGAAATGAATATTGCAAAAGAAAATATGGAGCTATTTGAAAAAGCAGGATTTACTTTAGAAGAATTTGGAGAGAATACAATTAAATTAACAGGAGTTCCTAATATTTGTTTAGATTTAGATACAAAGGAATTATTTTTAGAAACTCTAGATGAAATAAATACAGTAGCAAGAACAGCAAAACAAGAAATAGAAGAAAAATTTATAGCAACAATTGCTTGTAAAGCAGCAGTAAAAGCTAATATGGCCCTTACAGAAACAGAAGTAGATAATTTAATGAAACAATTATTAATATTACCAAATCCTTTTACGTGTCCACATGGAAGACCAATAGCAATAAAAATGAAAAAAACAGATATTGAAAAAAAATTTTCTAGAAGATAATAATAGTTTATCTAAACTAAGAAAGAGGAAATAATGATTATATTTATATATTTATGTATTTTAATATTAAATTTAGTAGCAATTTTAATTAATTACCGTTTTTTAGGAACAGAAATAGAAAAAAAAGAAAAATTAATATTTATTATAGTAGGTATAGCTATAATGTATGTAACAGTATCTATTACATATTCTCTTAGTATAAGAAATGTTGAAGAAACTAGCTTAATAGAATTAGCTAAAAATTATATAACTTTTACATTTGTGCCGGTTAATGCAATATTAGTATTACCTTTTTTAGCAAATTCATATAAGTACTTAAAAGTAGGAAGATTAAAAAAAGAAAATTTTAAAAACAGGTTAATCTTATTAATGGTTATATTATTTATAATATTAATAATTGAATTTTTCTATTTTAAAGACATACAAACAGGAATTTTAAATATAGTACAATCAAAACGATAAAGGAGACATTATGGAAAAACCAAAAATAATTGTTATATGTGGACCTACAGCATCAGGGAAAACCAATTTGTCTATTGAATTAGCAAAAAAGATAGATGGAGAAATTGTCTCTTGTGATTCAATGCAAATATATAAAGAAATGAATATAGGCACGGCAAAACCAACTAAAGAAGAAATGCAGGGAATAAAACATTATTTATTAGATTTTGTTTCTCCAAATAAAAGATATAGTGTAGCTGAATTTAAAACAGATGCTACAAAGGCTATAGAAACTATTTTAAGTAATAACAAAGTTCCCATTATAGTAGGAGGAACAGGACTATATGTAGATGCTTTAACAAAAAATATTACATATCCACAAATAGAAATAGATTTAAAATATCGTAAATATTTAGAAAAAATAATTCAAAAAGATGGTTTACAGAGTTTATATGAAAAAGCAAAAAAAATTGATGAAAATGCAATGAAAATTATTAGTCAAAATGATAAAAAACGTATTATGAGAGTACTTGAAATATATCATCAAACAGGAAAAACAAAAACTGAGTTAGAGATAGAATCTAGAAAAAATCCTCTGCCATATAATTATAAAGTATTTGCAATTAACATAGATAGAGAAAAATTATATGAGCGTATAAACAAAAGAGTAGATATAATGATAGAACAAGGACTCATTAAAGAAGTACAACAATTACTAAAAAAATATGAAGAATTTCCCACAGCAATGCAAGGCCTAGGTTATAAAGAGGTAATAAGTTACTTAAACAATGATTTATCAAAAGAAGAAATGATAGAAAAAGTAAAAATGGAAACTAGAAGATATGCTAAAAGACAATTAACATGGTTTAGAAAAAATAAAGATATAAAATGGATAGATGGTTTAAAGCCAATTCAAGACAACATAAAATTCATATTGGAGGAATATGGTGAAAAATAAGAAAAATAGCAAAAAGGCAAAAACAAAAAATATGTTAAAACAAATAAAAGAAAATAAAAAAAGGTTAATAACATTAATAGCTATACTTGTTATAATTATTTGGTGTATTTATAAGTTAATAATGTTTGTAAAAAATCCAACAGATACTTTTAGTGTTGAACAAGGAAAAATTTATCAGGAAGAAAAAGCTACAGGTTATATTATTCGTGAAGAAACAGTAGTAAAAGGGTCTAATTATAAAAATGGTATGGAACAAATAAAAATAGAAGGAGAAAGAGTTGCAAAAGATGAACCTATTTTTCGCTATTATACATCTGGAGAAGAAAACTTAGTTGATAAAATAAAAGAATTAGATAGTAAAATAGAAGAAGCACTTGAAAAAGAAAATACATTATATTTAGGAGATGTAAAAACATTAGAAAAGCAAATTGAAACTGATATTAGCTCACTATATTATGAAAATAATATAAAAAACATAACCAAAATAAAAAAAGAAATTTCAAATAATATAGTAAAAAAAGCAAAAATAGCAGGAGAATTAAGCCCAGCAGGTTCATACTTAAAAAAGCTTGTTGATGAAAGAAAAGAATATGAAAATAAGCTAAATGAAGGATCAGAATATTTAAGCTCACCAATTAGTGGTGTTATTTCATATAAGGTAGATGGCTATGAAGATATATTAAGCACACAAGATTTTAGTAAATTGAGCTCTGAATTTTTAGAAGGACTAAATTTAAAAGTGGGACAAGTTGTTGCAGATAGCAAGGAGAGTGCAAAAATAATTAATAACTTTGAGTGCTATATTGCATCTGTACTAAATTCTGAGCAAGCAAAAGAGGCAGAAGTAGGACAAATAGTAAAACTAAGACTTCCAAATGAAGAAGAAATTTCTAGTGAAATAGTACATATATCTAATGAAGAAACAAAGGTAGTAATAGTTTTTAAAATTGATAAACAGGTACAAGAGATGATAAGTTATAGAAAAATATCTTTTGATATTATATGGTGGAGCTATAGTGGAAAAAAAGTTCCAAATGAATCTATTGCATACGAACAAAAAGGAGAAAATCAAATTGCATATGTAATACGAACAAGAGTAGGATATCAAGATAAAATTTTAGTAAAAGTTTTAAGAAGCAATGATAAATACACGATAGTAGATAATTATGAAAGCGAAGAATTAAAAGAACTTGGATATACAGACGAAGAAATAAGACAAAGAAGAACTTTGACATTATATGACGAAATATTAAAAAAACCAACATAGAAATATTACAAAAATATTACAAAAATATTAAGTTATTATTACAAACAAAAAAACTATTGACAAAAAAGCTAAAAAGTTAGATACTATTTACAGCAAAAACTGAAGACAAATAATTATTAGGAGGTCGTTAAAATGGCAGGAGCTATAATGGAAAAAGTATGGGGATTATTTGGAATGGATCCAGCAGAAGATAGAGAAGATGAAGAAGTAGAAAATTATGATATAGAAGAAGAAAATGAAAGTGAAGAAGAAGAAAAAAAATTATGGGGTAGAAAAAATAAAGTTGTTAGTATGCCACAAGTTCAACAAGTAAAAATGGTAATTTCACAACCAACTACTTTTGAACAAGCAGCTAATATTTGTGATTTATTAAAAGAAAAAAAATCTATAATTGTAAATTTAGAATATGTTAATAAAGATGTTGCAAGAAGAATTATAGACGTTATATCTGGAGCTGTTCATGCATTAGATGGACATATGCAAAAGATTTCTAATTCTATTGTATTAATAGCACCATTCAATTATGATATTGAAAATGAAATGGCAAGAGATGAAATTAAAAGCAAACTATCAGTTTCATGGTTAAGAAATGGAAATTAAATAGGAGGAACTTATATGCTTACACCATTAGACATTGAAAATAAAAAATTTTCTAAACAAATGATGAATGGATATAGTGTAGATGAAGTTGATGAATTTTTAGATGAACTAACTTTAGACTATGAAAAATTATATAAAGAAGCAAATGACGCAAAAAATAAACTAGAAGACATGAAAGAAGATGTAGAAAAATACAAAAATATAGAAGGAACATTACAAAATACACTAATAATGGCTCAAACAGCTGCAGAAGATGTAAAAAAATTAGCAAAACAACAAGCAGAACAAATTATAAATGAGGCACAAGCATCAGCAAAACAATCTATAATAGACCTTGAAAAAGAAATAACATCAAAACAAAAAGAATTAGAAGAACTACAAAAACAATTTGATGTATATAAAGCTAAAATGGAATCTCTTCTTATTTCACAACTAGAATTATTAAAAGAAGTAAACAAAGATTAAATTTATAAATAAATTTAGTCTGTTTTTATTGTGTGAAAATTTTAATAAAAGAAAGGAAGAAAAAAAGAAACAAAGGAATAACATTAATAGCACTGGTAGTAACAATAGTAGTATTGTTAATTTTAGCAGCAGTAAGTATAACAGCATTAGTAGGAGAAAATGGGTTAATAACAAGGGCAAAACTTGCAGCAGAAAAAACAAATCAGTCGGTGCAAAATGATATAGCAGCAATGGAAGAGCTAAATCAGCAATTAGAGAATTTAATAAATGGAGAAGTTGGAGGAAATACAACAGGAGATGATGAACCAGAAGAGTCAACAACAGGACCAAATGGAAAACCTTTATTAAATACAGTAACACAGATACAATATGAAAAAAATATAGAGGCAGAAGATAAATATGGAAATATAGTAATGGTACCAGAGGGGTTTAAAGTAAGAACAGATATAGCAACAAAAGTAACACAAGGAATAGTAATAGAAGATAGAGTGGGAAACCAATTTGTATGGATACCAGTAGGAACAGTGTATAAAAATACAGAAAAAACAGATACAAGTGAAATAAAGCTAGGAAGATATACATTTGATAAAACAAATGGAACACCAACAATGCAGCAAGCAGCGTTTGCAGGAGATAATCCAAGTAATCAAACTCAAACTTATGCTGATGTAGTTACAATAGAAACATATTATCAAGAATTAACAGAATCAAGAGA
>CALXQH010000053.1 GCA_944390525.1 uncultured Clostridia bacterium
AGATATACCATTAGTAGTTGTTTTAAGATCGCCTATTTGTAATTTAACAGATAATGATTTAATTACTATAAGATTAACCGACAAAAATTGCAGCTTTTATGAAGCTTTAATAAAAACAAGATTAATAAGTGAAGATAAGTTAAAAAATAAAATAGAAGATTTTATACAAAAAATAGAAAAATGGAAAAGTCAATCAAAATATATGTCTCTTGATGAATTTATATGGCAAATATATTTAGACACGGGATATTATCAATATGTTGGGTTACTTCCAAATGGAGCACTAAGACAAGCTAATTTAAAAATTTTATTTGAAAAAGCTAAACAATATGAAAAAACAAGTTTTAAAGGATTGTTTAATTTTATACAATTTATAGACAGATTAAAAAAGCAAAATGGAGATTTAGGTTCAGCAAAACTAATAGGTGAAAATGAAGATGTAATAAGAATAATGAGTATTCATAAAAGTAAAGGCTTAGAATTTCCAGTAGTATTTTTATGTAATACTCAAAAAAGTTTTAACTTACAGGATTTGAATAATACTGTATTACTTCATCAAGATATTGGATTTGGACCGGATATAGTAGATATAACAAAAAAAATAAAATATTCAAGTTTACCAAAAGAAGCTATTAAGTTAAAAATGAAACAAGAAATACTTTCAGAAGAAGAAAGAATACTATATGTAGCATTAACAAGAGCTAAAGAAAAACTATATATTACAGGAAGAATAAAAGACTTTACAAAATATATAAAAGAAAAAAACAAAATAATAGAAATGTATAATAGTAAAAACAATACTAAATTAGACTATAAAATAGTAAAAAAAGCAAAATCATATTTAGATTGGATGATATATGTATATCTTTTAAATCAAAATAAACAAATTACATTAAAAGGTAAAAAATTAAAAATAAACAATATTGTAAGTTTAAATATTAATAATAAAAAAGAATTATTAAAAACGATGCAAAAAGAAGAAAAAGTTGAACCAATAGATATAAAAGAACAAATAAACAAATTATTAAAATACAAAACAGAAGAAGAAAAAAAGAAAATTCAAAATTCTTTAGAAGAATTATTGGAATGGAAATATAGCTATTTAGTAGATACAAAGCTACCTACAAAAACTTCAGTTACTAAAATTAAAGAAGAAAAAATAAGACTAGAAGAATTAACCAAAACGACAGATAATGAAATTATAGAAGACAATTTAAAAGATAAATATAAGCCTAAATTTATGAAAGAAAACGAAAACCTATCAAATGTGCAAAAAGGTACATTAGTACACTTATGTATACAAAGGCTAGATGAAAAAAGAGAATACAGTTTAAATGATATTAAAAATATTATAAACAATTTATTAGAAAAAGAAATAATAACCCAAAACGAAGCAGAAGCGATTAATATAAATTTAATTTATCAGTATACTAAATCAAAATTATTTAAGGACTTACAACAAGCTAAAGAAATACATAAAGAACAACAATTTTATATAAATATACCAGCCAAAGATATTATAATAGAAGCAAAATTAGCAAAATCTAATAAAAATATTCTTGTACAAGGAATTATAGATTTATATTATATTGATAAAAATGATAAATTGATATTAATAGATTTTAAAACAGACTATGTTCCGAATAAAGCAAATGCAAAAGAAAAAATATTAGAAAAATATAAAACGCAATTAGAAATATATAAAATAGCATTAGAACAAGCATTAGGAAAAAAAGTTGATAAAGCAGCTTTATGTTTAGCAAACTGTAATTATGAACAAATTGAGTTAAAATAAAAAAGAAAAGGAGAAACCTATGCCAGATTTTGTACATTTACATATACATAGTGAATATAGTTTATTAGACGGAGCTAATAGAATAAAACAACTGCCAATAAGAGCTAAAGAATTAGGAATGAATGCTATGGCAATTACAGACCATGGTGCTATGTTTGGCGTTATTGATTTTTACAAAGCTTGCAAAGCAAATAATATTAAACCTATAATTGGCTGCGAAGTATATGTTGCACCAAGAAGTAGGTTTGACAAAGACCCTAATATTGATAGTAAATATAGTCATTTAATATTGCTTGCAAAAAACAATAAAGGATATAAAAATTTAGCAACATTAGTTTCTATAGGATATACAGAAGGATTTTATTATAAACCTCGTATCGATCACCAAATATTAGAAAAGTATCATGAAGATTTAATATGCTGTAGCGCTTGTTTAGCTGGAGAAGTAAATCAAGCATTATTAGAAAATAATATAGAAAAAGCTAAAGAAGTAGCTTTATGGTATAAGAATATTTTTGGAGAAGACTATTATTTAGAGATTCAAAATAATGGCATAAAAGAACAAATATTAGCAAATCAAAAATTAATACAATTATCAAAAGAGTTAAATATTCCTTTAGTAGCAACAAACGACGCTCATTATCTAAAAAAAGAAGACGCATATAATCATGAAGTATTACTTTGCATTCAAACAGGAAAACGAATTTCAGATGAAGACCGAATGCGCTTTGAAACAGATCAACTATATGTTAAGTCACCTGAAGAAATGTACGATTATTTTAAAAATGTGCCAGACGCTATTGAAAATACTGTTAAAATAGCAGAAAAATGTAATGTTGAATTTGAATTTGGACATACTATTTTACCAAACTATGATGTTCCAAAAGAATTTAATACACATTATGAATACTTAGAGAAATTAACTTTAAACGGATTACAAGAAAGATATGGAGAAAATGTAACAGATGAAATTAAAGCAAGAGCAAAATATGAGCTTAGCGTTATAAATAAAATGGGATATGTAGACTATTTTTTAATTGTCTGGGATTATATATACTTTGCCAAAACACATAATATACCAGTAGGACCAGGACGCGGTTCAGGGGCTGGTTCTATTGTTGCATATAGTATAGGTATTACAGACATTGATCCAATACAATATGGCTTAATTTTTGAGCGATTTTTAAATCCTGAAAGAATTAGCATGCCGGACTTTGATGTTGATTTTTGTTATGAAAAAAGAGATAAGGTTATTGAATATGTAGAAAACAAATATGGAAAAGATCATGTATCACAAATTATCACATTTGGTACAATGTCTGCCAGAATGGTTATTCGTGATGTGGCAAGAGTTTTAGATATGCCATATGCAGAAGCAGATAAACTTGCCAAAATGATACCAAATGAGCTTCATATTACAATAAAAAAGGCTATGGAGCAAAATAGAGAGCTAAAAGAATTATACGAAAAAGATGAAAATATTAAAAAAATGTTAGATATAGCAATATCTTTAGAAGGTATGCCTAGACAGGCTTCTACACATGCTTGTGGTATTGTTATTACAAAGGAGCCAGTAGTAAATTATGTACCACTTTATGTTAGAGACGGAGCAATATCAACACAATATATAATGACAACATTAGAAGAACTAGGACTTCTAAAAATGGATTTTTTAGGGCTTCGTACATTAACAGTTATTCAAGATACCATAGATTTAGTAAAACAAAATCAAGGAATAGACGTTAAATTTGATAAAAAAATGAATGACCCTAAAGTATATAAATTATGGCAACAAGGAGAATCTGTTGGTATATTTCAGTTTGAAAGTCAAGGAATGAC
>CALXQH010000054.1 GCA_944390525.1 uncultured Clostridia bacterium
ATAAACCAGATATAGCTAAAGTAGAAAGTAATGGATTAGTAACAGCAATGAAAACAGGAACAGCAGTAATAACAGCAAAAACAAAAGATGGAAGTAACAAAACAGCTACATGTACAATAACAGTAGAATCAAACAGCACAGAAGTTTTTGCAGAAGACATAGGTAAAAAAGTGAACTATGTAGCAAAAGACTATACAGATTTAACATGGAGAATATTCTATTATGACGAAACTTATGTATATTTAATATCAGAAAAAACAACAGATGGAAGCAATCCAGTGACTAGTTGCAGGTTAATTGACAAAATATCAGGCAAATACACAAATGGAACAGATGAAATAAACTCAAACTTAAGATTTTTAAATCAACAGTGGTATACTCAACTAAATGGAAACAAGAATACAAATGATAACGCAAAAGCAGTAGCATATTTAATGGATCAATCAGTATGGGCAGGATATAAAGACTGTGAAGGAAAAGCAGCTTATGCAATAGGAGGTCCAACACTAGAATTATTTATGAATTCATATAACAAAAGTGAAGAAACAACAAATACAATAGAGATAAGTTGTACTTCAGATGGATATATCCAAAATACTGCTAGTAATTGGTTATTAGAAACATATAATAACGGAATATATAACAATGGAAATTATCATTGGTTAGTCTCTCCTGGCGGTAGCGGTAGCTACTATGTATTCTATGTGCACGCAAGCTATAGAGGCATTTTGAGTGCTGGCTACGGAAGCGGTAGCAACGGGCTTCGTCCGATAGTTTTAATTCCAAAAACTAACTTCCAATATAATATAATACCAGAAATGTAGGAATAAACAAAAAAGAAAAATTTTTGTAATTTTATAATAATTATACTGTAATCTATAAAAAAACAAAAAAATCTACCCAAAAAACTTATATACTTTTGGTGGTAGATTTTTTTTATAACGTTTTTAATTATTTTTTATTATAAAAGATTTACAGCTTCTTTTTTGCAATTCTTCTAATAAATTCATATATTACAGGAAAACCACATTTTACAACTGTGGGAGAAAGATTAGTTAATTTTAAATTTAAAATATTTGAAATAATTTTAGCATTTTCATCTAAAAAAATATAAAAAATACCAGATTTAAATAAATATAAAGTATTTTTGTCTTGATTTTTTAAAATTAAATATGTTTTATATAATTTACTCAAAATTATCACCACCAATATAAGTATAAAATAAAAATGTCGTAAATTTATTTTCTAAATAAAAAATAAATTAAATAAACAATTCTTGAAAATATTTACAATGAAAAATGCTTATGATATAATCAAAAATATAAATAGATAACAAAGAAAGGTCTAATATATATGAATCAAATTCTTGTTACAGAAAAAAGTTCAAACAGAACTAATAAAAATACAAATAAAAATAAAATAGAAATTGCACCTATTATTAGATTTTTTGCAGTTTCTATTATGATGTTTGGAATTGTAATGTTAGGACAAGGTTCATATGCCATATATAGAAATGCAGAAGACAGAAAACCTAGTAATGTGCCTTACGTTACTATTGGAAGAATAAATGACAGAGCAATTCTTTACGTAGAGCACAATGTAGAAATTTCTAAAATAACATATTCTTGGAATAATGGAGAGGAAAATGTAATTCCAGTAGGAACTACTAATACTAAAGAAGAAATTTTACTTTCAGGTTATGACAGTATATTAAATATTACTATTGAAGATATAAATGGAAAACAAGTAACATTTAAAAAACAATATTATTTAAATAATGAAGATATTACAAAACCTACTATAGAAATTTATGCAGAAGATGGCAACGATAAATTGATAATTACAGCTAAAGACGAAACTGAAATAAAATATGTTTCTTATAAATGGGGAGATGAAGAAACAGTAGTAATACCAGCTACAGAAAAAGGTCAAAAACAAATTCAAAAAGAAATTACTTTAACTCCAGGAACTAAAACAATAAAAGTAATTGCTGAAGATAGAAATGGAAATATAGAACAAAAAGAAAAAGAAGTTGTTATTTCAACATCAAGACCTATAATGACAATTTACAAAGGTAACGGAGAGTTTACTTTAAATGTAGTTGATAAAGATGGAGTAAAAGATATTAAAATTAACTTAAATGGACAAACATTTGTAAAAGAAGATATTAATTTAAAAGAAGTTACTGTAGGAGTACTTAAATTAAAAGAAGGAAATAATACTATATCTATAGAAGTTACTAATGTAAGTGGATATACCCAAAAAGTGACAACAGAATTACAATACACGCCTTAAAATTATACAAAGGAGAACAAAAAATGGCACAAGAAATTTATATAATAGATAATGAATGTGTTTTAAAAAATCAATTAAATGAAGTATTTAAAAATGAAAAAGATTATAAATTTAAAAAAGCAAAAACAATTCAAATAGAAAGTGTATTAAAAAATATTCCTTCATTAATTATAATAAATGAAGATGGAATAGATGAAAATGTTATTGAATTATGTAATAAAATTAGACAAAACGAAGATAATAGTATTACACCAATAATAGTAATTTCTTCAGTTAAAGAAAAAGAACATCGTATTCAAATTCTTCAAACTTGCGTTGAACATTATATAAAAACACCAATAGATGAAGAATATTTATACTATACTATAAAAAACATTATAAGATTATTAGATACAAACCGCAGAGTTAGTCCATTAACAGGATTACCAGGTAATGTACAAATTCAAGCAGAAATAAAAAAAAGATTATTAAAAAAAGAACAATTTGCTATAATGTACATAGATTTAGATAATTTTAAAGCATATAATGATATATATGGTTTTTTAAATGGAGATGAAATTATTAAATTTACAGGAAAATGCATATCAAATCATTTACATGACACAGAACTTGAAAATAACTTTGTAGGACATATAGGAGGAGATGATTTTGTTGCTATTACTTCTAATATAGAATGTGAAAATGTATGCCAAGACATAATTTTAGAATTTGAAAAAGGCATAATAAAATATTTTAATGAAGAAGACATTGAAAAAGGTTATTTAGAAGTACCAAATAGGAAATGTATTATTGAACAATTTCCATTAACTAGTATATCTATTGCCGTTGTTGTAGTAGATAAACGGAAGATTTCACAATGTATTAGAGATAGGAGAAGTAGCTGCACAAGTAAAACATGTAGCAAAAGCAACACCAGGTAGTACATATATAATAGATAGAAGAAAACACCAGACAAAAGAATAAGAATTAATAATAAATAATAAAACCACCTCATATATATAAATATGAGGTGGTTTTATGGTTATATTAAGCAAAAAAAGATTAAAAATAATAATAAGTTTTATATTTATTTCATTATTTGCTTTTAGTTTTAAAATAGCTAAATATAGTAATACAGTTGAAACAGTATCTTTACCAGTTTCAAATAAGGTAATAATTTTAGACGCACGGACATGGAAAGCCAGATGAAGGGGCTGAATCTAGTAATGGAACTACAGAAGCAGAAATTAATTTAAAAATAACATTAAAGGTTCAAAACTTATTAGAACAATCTGGAGCAACAGTTATATTAACTAGAAGTGATGAAAATGGAATATATGATTTGGATAAAACAACTTTAAGGCAAAAGAAAATTTCAGATATACATAATAGAGTAAAAATAGGAAATGAATCTCAAGCAGATATATTTGTATCAATACATTTAAATAAAATACCACAAAAACAATATTATGGGTGGCAATGTTTTTATAAGCAAAACGATGAAAAAAGCATGGAATTAGCAAAGACTTTACAAGAAAATTTAAATAATGCTATACAAAAAGAAAATAAAAGAGAAGCTATGAAGCTAGATACAGTATATATTATGAAACATGTAGAAATTCCTATATCTATAGTGGAGTGTGGCTTCTTATCAAATAATGAAGAAGAAAAACAACTTTTAAAAGATGAATATCAAAATAGATTAGCTTGGGGTATTTATAATGGAATAATGGATTATTTTTATAATCAATAAAACAAATTAATGAAAATGAAAAAATGTATAAAAATACTGCTCTTTGGAAAATATAAGTAAAAACTTATATTAAAATAAGGAGTGGATTTTTAAAAATGAAATATAAAAGCCTTATAATAAAAGGCACAATTTTGAGTCAAAATCAAATAGAAGCTTATTTAGAAAAAATAGCTTCTGACCACAGTCTACAAAAATATTCTAATAAAAATACTTATCCAATTCCAAGATTAAAAGAAAATTTTGAAATAATTACACAAGTATATCAATTATTAAATGAACATATTAAGTTAGGAATACCAATACATCAAGCAGGGGAATGGATTTTAGATAATTATTATGTAATTGATGAGAGTGTAAAATTTATAAAAAATCAACTAAATAAGTCAAAATATATTAATTTTTTAGGAATTGCTAATGGAAATTATTTAGGATTTGCAAGAATATATGTTTTGGCATCTGAAATAGTAAATTATACAGATAATAGAATAAATGGAGAAAATTTAGCCAATCTTTTACAAGCATATCAACGAAAAAAAACGCTTAGCATGGAAGAGATATGGAACATTAATATTTTTCTGCAAATATGTTTAATTGAAAATATAAGAGAAATATGTGAAAAAATTTATAAATCTCAAATACAAAAATATAAAGTTGAAAATATTATAGAAAGACTAGTAGAGCAAAAGAATAAAGAGGAATTACGATTTTCAAATGTAGAAAAATATAAAGAAAAAATACAACAATTTGGAGAAATGAAATATCCATTTATAGAATATTTATCCTATAAGTTAAAAAAATATGGAAAGAAAGCATATCCATATATAAATATTCTAGAAGAACAAGTAAATAAAATGGGTACAGATATATCAGAAGTTGTAAAAAAGGAACATTATGATATTGCCTTAAGAAAAATTTCAATAGGTAATTGCATTACAAGTATAAAAAACTTAAATAGAATAAGTATGTCAGAAATTTTTGAAAATATAAATGGTGTAGAAGAAATATTAAAAAAAGATCCATTAAATATTTATGATAAAATGGATTATCAAACAAAAATAGTTTACCGTAATACTATAAAAGAAATATCTAAAAAAACTAAAGTATCAGAAATATATATCGCTAAAAAAGTATGGAACTTAGCAAATAAAGCAAAAAATGAAGAAAATATACCAACAATAGATGAAAAAAGAAAGCATGTAGGATATTATTTAATTTCTCAAGGGAAATATGAGTTATTAAAAGAATTAACAGGAAAAAATAAAAAAATAATATCAAATAATCAAAAAATAAAAATAAGTTTGTTAATATTAATAATAATGACAATAATTCTTACAACAGTATTTACTACTTACTTTTACAAACAAGTTAACTTAAAGATGTTTTCTATTTTATTAGGTATCTTATTATTAATTCCTATACAAAGCATATTAGTACAAATAATACAATATATTTTAGGAAAAGTAATCAGACCAAAACATATTCCTAAATTAGATTTTTTTGATGGAGTGCCAACAGAAGCTGCTACTTTTGTTGTGATACCAACTATATTGAACTCAAAAGAAAAAGTAAAAAATTTAATGAATAATTTAGAAGTGTATTATAATGCAAATAAAAGTGAAAATATATATTTTGCACTCCTAGGAGACTGCACTTCAGGGAAAAATAGAAAAGAAAGCTTTGATGAACAGGTCATTAAAGAAGGACTTAAACAAGTAAATAGATTAAACAAAGAATATCCTGATGAAAACTTTCCAAAGTTTCACTTTTTATATAGAAAAAGAACATGGAATGCTAAAGAACAATGTTATTTGGGCTGGGAAAGAAAGAGAGGGCTTTTAAATCAATTTAATGAATACCTTTTAGAAAAAGAAAAAAATCAATTTTTAGCTAATACAATTGAAATGTTTAAATTAGGTTTAGAGTTTAATTTTGAGCAAAACAAAAATATAAATTCACAAGAAAAAAGAAAAATTCCAGAAATTAGATATGTGATTACGCTAGATGCAGATACAAAACTTACTTTAAATACTGGACTTGAAATGATAGGTGCTATGGCACATATTTTAAATAAACCTGTATTAAATAATAAAAAAGACTTAGTAATAGATGGACATGCTTTAATGCAACCAAGAATAGGAATATCTCTTCTAGAAGCACAAAAAAGTAACTTTACAAAAATATATGCAGGTTCTGGAGGAACAGACGCTTATACAAACGCTATTTCAGATGTATATCAAGATAATTTTGAGGAAGGCATATTTACAGGAAAAGGCATTTATAATCTAGCTGTATTTTCTAATATTTTAAATAATGAAATACCAGAAAATACTGTATTAAGCCATGATTTACTAGAAGGATGCTATTTAAGATGCGCGCTTATTTCTGATGTTTTACTTTTAGATGGATATCCAACAGGATATAATAGTTTTAAATCAAGGCTACACAGGTGGATTAGAGGAGACTGGCAACTAATAGGTTGGCTAAAGAAGACTATTGTAAATAAAAAAGGAGAAAAAAAGCAAAATCCATTAACTTTGCTTTCAAAATATAAAATATTTGATAATCTAATAAGAAGCTTACAAGAAGCTACAATTATGCTATCAATAATTTATATAAGTATATTTGATTTTATATATAAAATTAAAATTGGACCAATCATTACTTTACTAATTGTTTCTGCTATTACACCTTCTATATTAGAAATATTAAACCGAATTGTGTGTAAAAAAGATCAAGAAACTATACAAAAAACATATACAAAAACTATTGCAGGAGTAAAAGTAAGTTTAATAAAAGCATTTTTAACTTTGGCAAGTTTACCAGATAAAGCTTATTTTAGTTTAAACGCTAGTATAAAAACATTATATAGAATTTTTGTTAGCCGAAAACATTTTTTAGAATGGATTACAGCAGAAGATGCAGAAAAAAATGCTAAAAAAGATATAGTATCTTATTATAGAAATATGATTCCAAACATAGTAATAGGTTTTTTAGGTTTTATAATATTATTTTTAACAACTACTAGCATTTATAATATATTTATTTTTTTATTATCTGTTTTATGGATTATAGCTCCAGCTATATTTTGGCATATAAGTAAAGAAATAATAATTACAAAAAGTATAGAAAAATTAACACAACAAGAAAAAGAATATTTACTAAAACTAGGACAAAAAACATGGCAATATTTTAAAGATAATATTAACGAAAAAAGTAATTTTTTACCACCAGATAACTATCAAGAAGACAGAAAGCCTAAAATAATGAATAGAACTTCACCTACTAATATAGGTTTAGGTTTACTTTCTGTGATTTCTAGCTATGACTTAGGATACGAAAATTTAGAAAATACTATAAAACTTTTAGATAAAATGCTAGAAACAATTAGTAATTTGCCAAAATGGAATGGCCATCTATATAATTGGTACAACTTAGATAATTTACAGCCGCTAATGCCAAGATATATATCAACAGTAGATAGTGGGAATTTAGTAGGTTATCTTTTTACAGTAAAGCAATTTTTAAATGAACAAAAAATTAAGCTAAGAGAAGAAAAAGAACTAATAAATATAATAGAAAATTTATTAGTTATAGTTGAGCAACTAATTAATAATACAGATTTTTCAAAATTATATGTTGAGAATAATAGATTGTTTTCAATAGGATTTAATATAGAAGAAAATAGTTTAACAGATTCATATTACGATCTTTTAGCTTCAGAAGCAAGACAAGCTAGTTTAGTTGCTATTGCAAAAAAAGAAGTTCCAGTTAAACATTGGAACAATTTAAGTAGAACTTTAACTATTTTAAATAAATATAAAGGTCTTATTTCATGGTCTGGAACTGCGTTTGAATATTTTATGCCAAATATAAATATTCCTAAATATCCAGGAAGTTTATTAGATGAATCTTGTAAATTTATGTTTATGAGTCAGAAAGAATATGCAAAAAAATTAAATATACCTTGGGGAATTTCAGAATCTGCTTTTAATTTAAAAGACTTACAAAATAACTATCAATATAAAGCTTTTGGAATACCTTGGCTTGGACTAAAAAGAGGTCTTTCAGATGAAATGGTAGTATCATCTTATGGCAGCATACTTATGATTACAGATGAACCAAAAGATGTTATAAAAAATTTAAAAGAATTAGAAAAATGTGGGATGTATCAAAAGTATGGATTTTATGAATCTATTGACTATACACCAACAAGATTGAAAAAAGCACAAGAATATTCAGTGGTAAAAACTTATATGGCACATCATCAAGGATTAATACTATTATCAATTAATAATTTATTTAAAGATAATATTTTACAAAAACGATTTATGAAAAATCCCCAGATACAAGCAGTAGATATTTTGCTACAAGAAAGGATGCCAGAGAATGTAATAATAACTAAAGAAGAAAAAGAAAAAATTGAAAAAACAAAATATGTTGAAGAAGAATTTTATTCGCAAAAAGAAATTACAAAAATAAGTACAAAACTTCCTCAGGTTAATTGTTTATCTAGCAATAATTATACTATTATAACAAACAGTAGAGGGCAAGGCTATAGCAAATATGAAGACATATTAATAAATAGATACAACAAAACACAAGAGACGGACCAGGGCATTTTATTTTTCTTCAAAAATGTAAAAAGTAAAAGAATTTGGTCTTCAGGTAGTTTAAATTGCCTATCAAAAGCAGATAAATACAGTATATTTTTTACACCAGACCAAAATAAAATAGTAAGACAAGATGGCAATATAGAAACTGTAACGAAAACTACAATAGCTGCTGATAGTCCTGTAGAATTAAGAACAATAGAATTAACTAATTATGGCTTAGAAAGTGAAACAATAGAAGTAACTAGCTTTATAGAACCAGTCTTATCAACTATGGAACAAGACAATAGTCATCCTTGTTTTAATAATCTGTTTTTAAATTATGAATATTTAGAGGAAACAAAATCAATTTTGGTTTATAGACGAGTAAAGGATGAAAGAGAAAAGCAAATATTTTTAGGTGTAAATTTATATACAGAAAATGAAGTAATAGGAGAATTAGAATATGAAATAGATAAAGAAAAATTTTATAAAAGAAATGAACTAGGATTACCTAAAATGGTTAAAAATTCTATACCATTTAGTAATCAAATACAGCTTACAACAGATCCTATTGTAGCTTTAAAAAGAACAGTAAAAATAGAACCAAATGAAAAAGTTACGCTAAATCTAATTATAGCAGTTGGAAAAAATAAACAGCAAGTTAAAGAAGAATTAAAAGAATTTACAAATCAAGCTACAATAAAACATTATTTTGAATTATCAAGGGCTAAAGTAGAAGCAGAAAATAGATATTTAGGAATAACTGGAAAACAATTTGAACTATATGAGCAAATGTTAGGATATTTAATTATTCAAAATCCTTTAAAAAGGTTACAAAAAATAGAAGTAGTAGATGCTCCAACAAGTAAACTGTGGAAATATGGAATATCGGGAGATTTACCAATTTTATTATTAAAAATACAAAATATAGAAGAAATTGAAATAGTAAGAGAAATTTTAAAAGCATACAATTATTTACGAGTAAAAAATATTCAAATAGATTTAATAATTATAAACCAAGAAAAATACAGTTATGAAGGTGTAATAAGAGAAGCTATTTTCAATAGTATTTTAAATGAAAATTTATCATATCTTCAAAATATAAGAGGAGGAATTTTTGTTTTAGAGAACTTAACTAATGAAGAAATCAACTTTTTAAAATATCGTTCTAATTTAACTATTGACTCAGAATATGGAAATATATATAGATATTTAAAAGAACTTGAAGAAGATTACATTGATCAAATAAAGGAAATTCAAACAGAAAGTGAACCAAAGTTTGCTAAAGAAATATTACCTATTAGGCAAAAATTAACGAACCTAAAATATTTTAATGAATATGGTGGATTTTCCCCAAATGGAAAAGAATACCATATTCGTGTTAATAAAGATGAAAAATTACCAACAGTATGGAGTCATATTATTGCAAATGAAAAATTTGGAACATTATTAACAGAAAGTATGGGAGGATACACTTGGTGCCAAAATAGCAGGTTAAATAGATTAACATCATGGAATAACTCACCTGTAATAGATATTCCTTCAGAAATAATATATTTACAGGATAAAGAAACAAAAAAGACATGGTCTCTGGGTCTAAGCCCAGCTCCTGATGAAAATGATTATTATATTACGTACGGATTAGGATATGCTAAATATAATCATAATAGCTGTGGAATACAACAACAAATGGATATATTTATACCTAAAGATCAACCAATTAAAATACAAATTTTAAATTTAAAAAATAACGAAGTAAAAAAGAAAAAAATAAAATTAATATATTATATGAAATTAGTATTAGGGGAAGACGAAATAAAATCTAACAGATATTATGATATGCATTTTTTAAATAATTCCAACTTAATATATGTAAAAAACACAATAGCAGAAAATAACTTCCCAAAATATTGTTTTGTATCTAGTAGTGAAAAAATAACATCATATACTGGCAGTAAAGAGGCTTTTTTAGGTAAAGGAAATTTAAGTAATCCTGATGCAATACACCAAGTAGAATTAAATAATCAAAATAGTCTGTGGCAAGAAGGAATTATGGCAATTCAGTGTGAGGTAGATTTAGAAGCATTAGAGAATAAAAATATAATATTTATACTAGGAGAGGCAGAAAATTTATTAGACTGTCAAGATTTAGCATATAAATATACAAATTATTCTAATGTATTAGAAGAGTATAATAAAATAAAAAAATATTGGCAAGAAACCACAGAGAATATACAAGTTATTACACCAGTAGAATCTATAAATATATTATTAAATGGCTGGATATTATATCAAGTAATCTCTTGCAGAATATGGGGAAAAACAGGATATTATCAATCAGGAGGAGCTTTTGGATTTAGAGATCAGTTACAGGATGTAATATCAGTGAAATATGCTAATAAAGATTTGATGAAAAACCAAATAATAAAGCATAGTAAATGCCAATTTATAGAAGGAGACGTTCTTCATTGGTGGCATGAAGAGACTAAAAGAGGAATACGTACAAAATTTAGTGATGACAGGTTATGGCTTGTATATTTAGTAGAAGATTATATTTCCTTTACAGGAGATAAAACAATTTTAGAAATACAAACCCCATATCTAGTAGGAGATATTTTAGAACAAAATATTGATGAAAAATATGATTTATATAATCAAAGTGAGTATACAGAAACTATATATCAACATTGTAAAAGAGCTATAGATATATCTCTTGCTTTTGGAGAAAATGGTATGCCTAAAATTGGCTCAGGAGACTGGAATGATGGATTTAGTAAAGTTGGAAATTTAGGCAAAGGAGAAAGTGTCTGGCTTGGATTTTTCTTGTATGATATTTTAAAAAAATTCATTCCAATATGTATAGAAAAAGGAGAAGAACAAATAGTAAAAAAATATGAAGAAATAGCAGAAAAACTAAAAAAGGCACTAAACAATATAGGATGGGATGGCAGATGGTTTAGAAGAGCATTTATGGATGATGGAAATATTTTAGGAAGCATTCAAAACCAAGAATGTAGAATTGATTCTATAGCTCAAAGTTGGTCTGTTATATCAGGGGCAGGAGACAATGACAAAAAATATATTTGTATGGAAAGTTTAGAAAACCATTTAATAGATAGAGAAAATGGAATAATTAAATTACTAGATCCACCTTTTGATAAAGGAATACTAAAACCGGGATATATTAGTAGTTATTTGTCAGGTACTAGAGAAAATGGTGGACAATACACACATGCAAGTATTTGGGCAATAATTGCATTTGCTTTATTAGGATTTGGAGAAAAGGCTGTAGAATATTATAAAATGATAAATCCTATAGAACATTGTAGAACAAAAGAAGCAACAAACAAATATAGAGGAGAACCATATGTAATAAGTGCAGATGTATATGGTCAAAAAAATTTAACTGGTAGATGTGGTTGGACTTGGTATACAGGGTCAGCTAGTTGGATGTATGAAGCAGGAATTAAATATTTGCTAGGATTAAGAATAGAAAATAATATTTTAAGTATAAAACCAAGTATTCCAAACGATTGGAAAAATTATAGTATAAAATATAAATATGGGAATAGTGTATATAATATATATGTTAAAAATCCTAATAGAAAAACCAATACCGTAGAAAGTTTTAAATTAAATGGAGAAGAAATAAAAGAAAAACAAGTATTACTCAATAATAATGGAGAAATATATAATATAGAAATTGTTATGTAAAAATAATAAATTAGTAGTATAAAATTTGGGAATTGTATAAATTAGAAATTTTGTACTACTAGTTTATCTAATTTAAATTACAAAATCATTTCAATTTTGTTTCAAAAATATGACAAAATTATGTAAAAAAACTTGTACAAAATTATTTATTATGATATAAATATAGATAGAAAAAACGAAGGGATAAGTCTTAACAAAGAAAGGCAGGGCTTTTTGTGGAAAATAATAAAGAAGATTTAGAAAATAAAGAAATAGGATTTAATAAAAATCAACAAATTGATAATAGAAAAACTATTCTTGTAGTAGATGATGAAAAGAAAATTGTAGATATTCTAGTATACAATTTACAAAAAGAGGGGTATAGAACTTTAGAATCTAATGATGGTGAAGAAGCTATTAAAATTGCTATAGAACAAAAACCAGATTTAATATTATTAGACATTATGCTACCTAAAGTTGATGGATTAACAGTATGCAAAAAATTAAGACATACATTAAATGTTCCTATTTTAATTTTATCAGCAAAAGATGAAGAGATTGATAAAATATTGGGTTTAGAATTAGGAGCAGATGACTATATAACAAAGCCATTTAGTGTTAGAGAACTGATGGCTAGAGTAAAAGCAAACTTAAGAAAAGAAGAATTGTCATCATTATCTAAAGAAGATATAAAAGAAAATCCTTCTAAAAACTTAATTATAATAGGAGACTTATCTATAGACTTAGATAAATTTGAAGTAAAGATTAAAGATGAAATAATAGATTTAACTCTTAGAGAATTTGAAGTTCTAAGATATTTATCTAAACAGCCAGGACAAGTTGTATCTAGAGAAACATTACTAGAAAAAGTGTGGGGCTATGAATATTATGGAGACATAAGAACTGTAGATGTTACTGTAAGGAGAATTAGAGAAAAAATAGAAAAAGATACTGCATCTCCTAAAATTTTAATTACTAAAAGAGGGGTAGGCTATTACTTAGCATCTAAATAAGAAGGGAATTAAAATGATAAAAGGAATACAAACAAAAATTATTTTACTTTTCTTTGTTTTAGTAATTGTTATAATTGGAATATTATTTTTCTTTCAAATTAATACGCTAGAAGCATTAAAAACGCAAATAGATGTATTAAATAAACAAGCCTTTGATAATGTATTGACAGAAAAAATATTACAAACAAAATTAATTACAATAATTACAGTAATAATTTTTAGTATAATTACATTATTAATAGGCTATTTTATATGGAAAACAGTAACAAAACCTATTAATAATCTAATAACAAATGCTGAAAAAATTGCAAAAGGAGAAGAAATAGTAATTAAAGAAACTAAAAAGAATAATACACAAGTGGCGGAACTAGTTAATGCATTTAGTATTATGACAACAGAACTAAAGCAAAATTTAAATGAAATGGGTAAACAAAAAAAACAAATAGAAACTATTTTATTACATATGACAGATGGAATTATTGCTTTTGATATGGAAGGTAAAATAATACATATTAATCCAGCTGCTCAAAAATTATTAAGTTTAAATACACAGGATAATAATTTTAATACTATATTTAAAAAATTAAATACAGAGATAAATTTGGAAAAAATAATATATTTAGAAAATTGGACATCATCTGAACAAAGACTAAACATTGATGGAAAGTATGTTAACTTATTTTTTGCACCATTTCAAGATGAAAATGATAAGCCTGCAGGTGTAATAGTAGTTATACAAGATATTACGGAACATGTAAAATTAGACAATATGAGAAAAGAATTTGTTGCTGATGTATCTCATGAATTAAAAACACCTATAACTTCTATAATGGGATATGCAGATACATTATTAGAGAGTGAATATGACAAAGAAATGCAAACTAAATTTTTAGAAGTAATAAGTTCAGAAGCTAGAAGAATGGCAAAACTAGTAACAGATTTACTTACTCTTTCTAGATATGACAATAAAAAAATAATAAAAGAAGAAGCTACCTTTGACTTAGGAGACTTGACTAAGAAATGTATTGAAAGATTACGTTTTGAAGTAGAAAAGAAAAACCATAATATAGAATGTTTTGTAACAGCCAACGTTCCTCCAGTTAATGCTGATAAATATGGAATAGAAAGAGTAATATTAAATATTATATCAAATGCTATAAAATATACACCTGAAAATGGAATTATAAAAGTATATGTAGGATTTGTATATAATGATGCATATATTAAAGTAATAGATAATGGAATAGGAATTCCAGAGCAAGACTTATCTAGGATATTTGAAAGATTTTATAGAGTTGACAAGGCAAGAACTAGAGAAATGGGAGGAACAGGCTTAGGTCTTCCAATAGCTAAAGAAATTATAGAACAGAACAAAGGAAGTATAGACATAAAAAGCGAGACAGGAAAAGGTACAGAAGTAGTAATTAGAATTCCTGTATATAAAAAAATATAATATAATAAAATAAGAAAGGCATAAAAATGATTATAAGTGATAAAACACGTAATATATTAGAGTGGATTCTTTGTATTGTAATAGCATTTGTGCTAGCAATATTAATAAAATATTTTGTAGGAACACCAACTATAGTTAGCCAGGTTTCAATGTATCCAACACTAGAAGAAAATCAAAGATTAATATTAAATAGAATAGTAAGAACTAAAAAAGAAATGCCACAAAGAGGGGATATTATAACATTTGAAGCACCAAGTGTTAAATTTTATTCATCTGCTGATGAAATAGATTTTCAAAACCCTGTAGCACAATATAATAATGAACCTAAAAATTGGTTTACAAAATTTACTTACTATGTTTTAGAAATAGGAAAAGAAAGCTATATAAAAAGAGTAATAGCTTTACCTGGAGAACATATAAAAATTGAAAATGGAAAAGTATATATAAATGGAGAGGAATTAAAAGAAGACTATTTAAGAGAAGGAACATATACACAAGCTCTTAAAAATAATTATTTTACAGATTTAATTGTACCAGAAGGTTGTGTATTTGCAATGGGAGATAATAGAAATCAATCAAGCGATTGTAGATCTTTTGGATGTATTCCTCTAGAAAAAATAGAAAGTAAGGTTTGGATTAGATTTTGGCCACTAAATTTATGGGGAAAAGTTTAACTTTAAAATATAAGGAGAAAATAATAAATGTCCTTTGATAAACTAATAGGAAACGAAAAAATAAAGCAAATATTATTAACTTCAATAAAAAAAGAGAATATTTTACACAGCTATATGTTTATAGGAGAAGATGGAATAGGAAAAAATTTATTTGCCAAAGAATTTGCTAAAATGATTTTGTGCAGTTCTGAAAATAAACCTTGTGAAGAATGTAAATCTTGTATACAATTTAATGCACAAAATCATCCCGATTTTATGCAAATTGAACCAGAAGATAGTAAAACTATAAAAATAGATCAAATAAGATATATGCAAGAAAAAATATCAGAAAAACCTATCACATCAATAAAAAAAGTTTATTTAATATCACAAAGTGAAAATATGACAAGGGAAGCAGCTAATAGTTTACTAAAAACTTTAGAGGAGCCACCAGAATATGCTGTAATTATATTAACAACATCTAATGAAAATAAATTGCTGACAACAATAAAATCTAGATGCATGAAATTGTATTTTGAGCCTATTGAAGAAGAACAAATATTACAATATTTAGAAAAAAAAGGTTTAAATGTAGAACTTACAGAAAATATGTTAAAATTATGCAGAGGCAGTATAGGAAAAGCACTAAAAATAAATGAGAACAAAGGACAATATGAACAAGTAGAAAATATAATACAATTAATAGAAAAAACAGACATAACACAAATATGGAAAAATGCAAATGTTTTATACCAAGCTAAAGAAGATATTATAAATTTGTTAGACTATATGGAAATTGTGATATACAATATAATAACAAAACAAAAAAAATACTGTTACATAAATGGAATATCAATAATAGAGAATACCAAAAAAAGAATATTGGCTAATGCTAATTATGATATGTCAATAGACAATTTATTATTAAAATTATGGGAGGAAATTAATTGAAAAATATAGTAGGAATTAGATTTAGAAAACCCGGAAAAGTTTATTTTTTTGATCCATTAGATTTAGATATTTCCATAAACGACAAGGTTATAGTGGAAACAAGCCAAGGACAAGAACTAGGAGAAGTAGTTATAAATAAAAGAAATGTAAAAGAAGAAATTTTAACGGCACCGTTAAAACAAATAGTACGTATAGCTACACAAAAAGATATAGAACATGACAAACAAAATAGAAAAAAAGAAAAAGAGGCATTTCAAATAGCTGAAGAAAAAATAAAAAAATATAAATTAGATATGCACTTAACAGAGGTAGAATACAAATTTGACAACAGCAAAATAATATTTTTCTTTACAGCAGAAGGAAGAATAGACTTTAGAGAACTTGTAAAAGATTTAGCAGCTATTTTTAAAACAAGAATAGAATTGAGACAAATAGGCGTAAGAGATGAAGTAAAAAAAATAGGAGGAAATGGAGTATGTGGAAGGGAACTTTGTTGTTGTTCATTTTTAGAAAGCTTTGAAACAGTATCTATAAAAATGGCAAAAGAGCAAAATCTTTCATTAAATCCATCTAAAATATCAGGAAATTGCGGAAGATTAATGTGCTGCTTAAAATATGAACAAGATGTATATGAAGATAAATTAAAAAGATTACCAAAAATTGGAGCTATTGTAGAAACAGAAGATGGAGAAGGTATAGTAGATTCAATACAAACTCTAAAAGAAATAATTAGAGTAAAATTTAAAGATGGAGATGACTATTTTTATAAAAAATATCCTGCAACAGAAGTAAAAATAATTAAAAATATTGAGAAAAAAGAAATAGATCCAGAAGAAAAAGAACATTATAAAGAACTTCAAGAATTAGAAAAACTTGAAAAATTAGATAAACAAGTAGAAAAAGAAAATGAAGATAATTAATAAATTTACATAATAATATAAAAATAGTGAGAGGTGGTGAAAAATATGGCATATAAAATTACAGACAAATGTATTGAATGTGGAGCTTGTGCATCAAGTTGTCCAGTTTCTTGTATTTCTCAAGGTGAAGGAAAATATGTAATAAATCAAGAAGCTTGCATAGGATGTGGAACTTGTGCGGGGGTTTGTCCAGTAGAAGCACCAGAAGCTGAATAAAAAAATAGTTAATATTAATACATAAAAACACAAGAAGGTTTTTAATAACCATCTTGTGTTTTTATTAAATTTAATACCTCTTTAGGCAAATATTTTGAAACATCTTTATTACTTCTTAATAATTCCATTATCATACTAGAGCTAATATTCCCTAAATTGCCAGCTCTAATATAAACAGTATCAAGACCAGAAATTTCTTCATTTATAGAAGCCATATTCTCTTCATATTCATAATCCATACCATTTCTTATTCCTCTAACTAAAAACGTAGAACCATATTCCAAAGCAACATCTACAGAAAGATTATCATAATATACTACAATAACATTATTAATATTTTTACGAAATAATACTTGAGTAATAGCTTTTTTCATTAATTCTCTATCAAATCTTCGTTCTTTTTTAGGATGAATACCTATACCAACTATAACTTTATCAAAAAGTATAGCTGATTTTTCAATTACATGTAAATGACCATTTGTAAATGGATCAAAACTACCTGCATAAAAACCAATCTTCATAAAAATCCTTTCTCTTTTTAATATGTTAATTATTATAACATAACTAAAACTTAAATTCAAATTATTTTAGTAACGGATAAATTTAATAAAAATTTTAGTTTCAAATATGCTTTTATACTATCTAAAAAGAATATAATACAATTTTATTTTTATAATTTGAATAAAATATTTAAATTAGTAAATAATATAAAAAAATAGAAAAGGAGAAAAGTTATGGAAAATATATTAAACAATTTAAATACTTTTTTAAGTGACCTAAATGTTTTTTACCGTAAATTACAAAATTATCATTGGAATATAAAAGGAAAAGATTTTTTTGTTGTGCATCCAAAACTAGAAGAATATTATACAGAAATAAATAGCCAAATAGATGAAATTGCAGAACATATTTTAGCATTAGGAGGACAACCATTAGGAACATTAAAAGACTATTTAAATATAACAAAAATAATAGAAGCAGAAAATAAAAAAATAGATTCTACATTAGTATATAATGAATTAATAAAAGATTATACTAAAATGTTGCAAGATGTAAAAAATATAAAAAATGTAGCAGATGAAGAAGAAGAACACAAAACATCTGCAATGATGGATAATATTATAGAAAATTACACTTCAAAAATATGGATGTTAAAACAAAATTTAGAATGAATAGTAAAGAATTAATAAACTCTATTAAAAATAATGAATTTATAATATTTTTACAACCAAAATTTGATACAATAACAGAAAAAGTAGTTGGAGCAGAAGCTTTAGTAAGGAGATTAAAAGCAGAAAAAATAGTAATGCCAAGTGAATTTATTCCTCAATATGAAAAAACGGGAGCTATAACTAAATTAGATATGTATGTTCTAGAAGAAGTATGTAAATTGCAAGAAAAATGGAAAAAATTGAAATTTCCACTTATACCTATTTCTATTAATGAATCTAGACATCATTTAAAAAATAAAAATCATATTAATGAATTGCAAAAAGTTATAAATAAGTATAATGTAGATACAAATTTAATAGAATTAGAAATGACTGAAACTACAGTAATTGAAGATATATTAACAGCAAAAGGAGCTGCAGAAGCGGTAAAAAAATTAGGTTTTATAGTATCAATGGATGATTTTGGAACAGGATATTCATCGTTTAATATATTGAAAGATATTGAAATTGATATATTAAAAATAGATAAAGAATTTTTTAAAAACTTAGACGATAATAAAAGGGCACAAATTATTATTGAAACAATTGTTAAAATGTGTAAAAAATTAAAAATAAAAACAGTTGCAGAAGGAATTGAGACAAAAAAACAATTAGATTTCTTGAAAAAGATAGGATGTGATATTATACAAGGATACTACTTTTCAAAACCTATTACAATAGATGAATTTGAAAAAAAATATTTAGAAAAATAAAAAAGAAAAAAATATAAAATCAATAAAGTTGATTTTATGCCTTATCAATGACTTTAAAAACCTCACTTTAACAGTGAGGTTTTTATTAAATTATATAAAAAAATAGAATTTTATTGAGTTTTATTATATAATAATTTTAAAATTAAATTAAAAGAGGTGTTACATGAATAAAAGATTACCGGCAATAATTTCTACTATTTCAAATAGTTTTTGTGATTTTACATTAGATGTGTCCGTAAATAAGTATAACATGTATTTTATATTATTAGGATCTACAATAGGTTCTTTTATAATTCAATTAATATATGGATTAATAAATGGAATATCATTAACAATAGAATCTTTGATTTTTATTTTTGCAAATGGAATATGTATGTTATTGGGATTTATTTTTTATGTACAATAATTGAAAAAGTTACCAATTGCTCTAATGGGCTTAATTGAATCTGGTATTCTTTTTGTATATTTAATAATAGATTATTTTTATGGATATTTAAAAATTAATGTATGGTTTCTTATTTTATTTAGTACTTTTATGTTTTCAATATTTTTATTTTCATATGATACTTATAAACAAAAAGACCAGAATAAAATTAAAAAAATAAGAATGTCAGGAATTTTTATATTACTTTTTTCAATGTTGTTTTATGGAGTTGAACCTTATTTAGTTAAATTTGCAAGTAATGTAGGTGCAAATGAGGTAGCTATTAATTTTGGATATTATTTTTTTGCAATACCTTTCTTTCTCTTTATGCTAGTAAAAAACAAAAAAAAGATAAATCTATTAAAAATCATGGTGCTATAAAATTTATAATATTAATATCATTATTTGAAGCAATTTATTATTTGTTTGGAACTATGGGATATGTAAATGAAGCAGCTGTTATAAATGCAATAATACAAGAAATAAGGGTATTTTTATTATTTATTTTATCAATAATTTATAAGACGGATACGTTAACTCCTAATAAATTTATTGCTATTATAATTGGTATATTATCAGTAATAGGGATATATTTATATTAAAAATTTGTAAATGAAAAGGTTAAATAATGAAAGAAAAATAAAATTATAAAAAACCATATTATAGAAAAAGTAGAGGCGATTATTCAGGAGATTTATAAAAATTATGGAGGTAATAATGAATATAGGTGTAGATATTGATAATGTTTTATCCAACTTTAATGAAACATTATTAAATGACTATATAAAGCATGATAAAAGCTTAAGAAATAGTGGAATTATTAATAAAGATGTTTATATAAGAAAAATGTTTGATTGGTCAGAAGAAGAAGAAAAACAATATTATAAAGAAAATATAGAACGATTGGTAAATTTATTAAAACCAATTAAAGATTGTTCTAAATATATTAAGAAATTAAAAAATAATGGAAATTATATATATATTATAAGTGGCAGAAATAATGGTGAATATTTTAATCCATATAATATGACTATTAAATGGTTAAAAAAATATAATATTGAATATGATGAATTAATTTTAACAAATGCATATAATCATCAAGAAAAAGCTGATATTTGTGTAGAAAAAAATATTGATATTATGATTGATGATTCAGTTAATGTGTGTTTTAAATGTTTTGAAAAAGGTATTAAATCATTATTATTTAATACAGAATATAATAAAAAAGAAACAAGATTCACAATAGTAAATAATTGGAAAGACATTTATAATTATGTAAATAATTATAAAAAAGAAAGAATAAATGTAATTTTAGACACTGATACTTATAATGAATGTGATGATCAATTTGCACTTGCTTATATGATTAAAAGTCAAGACATATTTAATATTGAAGCAATAACAATTGCTCCTTATTCTCATAAAGAAAGAAATGAAAATATTATAGATGGGCAAGAAAAAAGTTATAATGAAATATTAAAAATATGTAATTACCTAAAATTTAATACAGAAAATAAAGTATTCAAAGGAGCAAAAGATTATATTTGTAATGGATATGATGAAACTAATGATGCAGTTAATAAGATAATTGAAATAGCACTTAAAAACGACAAAACTTGTGTTATGTCAATAGGAGCAATTACTAATATTGCTTTAGCAATTAAAAAAGAACCTGAAATAATTAAAAAAATAGAAGTAATTTGGCTAGGTGGAAATAGTTTATTACAAAACAATAATTTAGAATTTAATTTTAAACAAGATATTAATGCAGTAAAAATGGTATTTGAATCAAAAGTAAAATTAACTGTAATACCTTGTAAAAACGTTGCCTCTGATTTAATAACATCAGTATATGAATTAGAACACTACTTAAAAGATAAAAATAAATTATGCAATTATTTAATAAATAAATTTTATAATGACGGCTATCACGGAATACAAGAAAGACGAGTTATATGGGATATATCCGTTATTGCATATATGATAAATAAGACCTGGTTTACAAGTCTAGATATTAGTTGCCCTAATATTAAAGATGACACTTCATATGAATTAACTACTAATAATCATAAAATAACAATGATAAACTATATTGATGCAAATAAAGTTTATACAGATTTATTTAAAAAATTGGGAGAAAATAATGAAAATTAGACTATAAAAAAGTTTATGAAAAAATAATTTTTTATGGAGAACCTGAAAAATGTAAAAATACATATTTACAAAGTAGTATCATATAAAAGAGAGTATTTAAAAAATTATGAAGTAAAGGAGTATGAGATAATATGCAATTAACTAGTAAAGATGCATTAAAGATGTTAGAGAAAGCAAGAGGAAAAACAGAAAATAATGAATGGATTGTTCATTCAATTTGTGTAGGAAATAGCGCAGGAAAAATTGCAGAAGCATTAAACCTTAATGTGGATTATGCTAAAACACTTGGATATATACACGATATAGGAAAATCAGTTGGTGTTTTTTCTAACCATGTAATGAATGGATACAATTATTTAAAAGATCTAGGATATGATGAAAAATATTATAATGTTTGTTTAACTCACTCATATTTAAATAATGATGTATATTGTACAGCAGGAGGAATTCCTCCTGATATTCCTTTTAGAACAGAATTCATTAAAAACCATAAATATACAATATATGAAAAAATAATAAATATATGTGATTTAATGTGTACCTCTGTTAATATAACGGTTGATAAAAGGCTTATTGATATTATGATTAGGAGAGGAGCTTATTCAAATACACAATATCATATAAAAGAAACATATAAATTAAAAGAATATTTTGATAATTTATTGGGGTATAACTTATATGAATTGTTTCCAGAAATAAAAAATAATTTATGAAGTATTTTGTATTATTAATTATCATAGTCAAAATACAAAGAGATATAAAAATAAAAGAAAATCATTTTATATAATTACAATAAATACTATTGAAAGTTTTTAATAATAATATATATAACATATAAAGAAATAAAAAATTTATACAAAAAGTTAGTGAAAGTTAAAAAAGGAGTAAAATTAATGAAAAAATTAATTGAAGAACTAGATAAAAGAATTAATGAATCAGGAGAAAATGTATCGGTTATAGTTAAAGAAATAGGGAAAGTAGAAAAAATATATAGTTATAATTCAAATGTAAAAATAGTATCTGCCTCTGTAATAAAAGTTCCAATTATGTTGGCAATTTTAGAAAATGTAAGAATTAAAAATATAAGCCTAAATGATGAAATTTTAGTAAAATATGAAGATATTTTGCATGATACTGAAATATTTGAAAATGGAGAAGATTATTATTCTATATGTGAATTAATTAATTGGATGATTATTGAATCTGATAATACGGCAACAAATGTATTAATAAAAAAATTTGGTATGGAATTTATAAATAATTATATAACGGATGTATTAAATTTAAAATCAACTTGTTTAGAAAGATATATGTTAGATGAAAGCGCTATAAAAGCTGGATTTAATAATTATACTAGTCAAGAAGATATGTTGAATATTTTTACAAAATTATTTAATAACGAAATTTTGAATAAAAAATTATGTGATGTAGCTATTAAAATACTTTATAATCAAAGATGTCAAGACCAAATTATGAGATATATTTATAAGCCAATTAAATATGCTCATAAAACAGGTTCATTAGATTTTTTAAGTCATGATGTTGGTGTTATGAATATTAATAATAGATTATTTTATGTTGGAGTTTCAATTTTTAATTCAAAGTTTAAAGATGGAAATAAAAAATTAATTGGCAATATTGGTAAAAGAATATATGATTGTTTAATATCTCTTTGATTTTTACGCAGGGCTTGAATTTCCAATAGTAGAATTTGTACGGGAGTACAAATTCAGAGCTGGCTAGACAATTAAATTATTCCCACACTAGACAAAATATAAAAAGAGGATTAAATTATTTTTATAATTTTTTCCTCTTTTTTGATAATTATTTACATAAAAACTCACGAACTTTATAGATCTGTAAGTTGTATTCAAATGGAGCATTTAGGGAGGTTATTTGCGAAAAAATTGCTTAATTCTCAAAGTATTAGTCCCACAATCTGCTCAAAAAAACAATTAATTCATCAACTGTTGAAATTAGTATAGCATAAAATAAAAAAACTGGCAACTAATTATTTCTAATTAGTAGCCTTTCATAGCAAACTTTAATAGTTTTGTTTTTTAGGAATTACACCTCTAATTCCTCCTCTAGGATTTTCAACATCTCCATCATATCTTGGAATTAAATGAACATGAACATGCATTACACTTTGTCCAGCAGCTTTTCCACAGTTCATCCCTATATTATATCCATTTGGATGATATTTCTCGTCAATCATTGCTTTAGCTTCTTCCATTAATTCAAATATTGCATTTTTTTCCTCTAATGTAGTTCCAAAAAAATCTTTAACATGCCTTTTAGTCATAAAAAGAACATGTCCTTCATTTACAGGAAATTCATCAAATCTAGCAAATGCATATTCATTTTCTAATATTATTTTTTCCTTTTCATTTTTCCATTTACAAAATAAACAATCTTCCATATTATCTTTCTCCATCATCTCTACTAGATACATTCCTATCTATTCTTTCTAGGTTATTTTGAGTACCATTAATTTTATATCTTTCTTGAATAGTTGATTCTGTTCTTGTTTCAATAGTTGGAATATTAGCATTATTCGGTATACCGACTCTATTTTTTCCTTGTATACTTTCTGGTTCTAAATCTAAAGCTTCAATTTCTGCTTCACTTAATACTCTTAACAATCTATCTGTTATATCTTCAGAAACATAAACTAAAAATACTTTTTGATTTCTATCATTTTGATTAATAACAAAGTTTCCATCTTTAGATAAATACACAAAATTTACTCTTTCACTATCACTTGAATATTTATCTTTTACTTCTGCACTTTTCTTTTCAAATCTTATTATAACACTATCTTTATTATATATCTCAAAAGAACCCTTTTTTAAATTCCATAGGTTATTTCCTGTTCCTCCAAGATCAATTCCAGCAGCATACCATAATTGTTCAAAAGCTTCTTGTTCTGTTTGATTTAATATTCTATGTTTATTTTGTGATAAATTACCAATAAATGAATTAAATTGTCCACCAGCTAATACTGTAAATGGTTCAACTATTCCTAATTCTGCATAAATATTTGTATTAAATTCGCTCTTTTCTGATGTCTCTTCTTGTGGTGCCATTAATCTCTTTAATCTGTTAAATAATCCCATGTTTTTACTCCTTTATTTCTAAAAATATTAGACATAAAATGTTTTTTATTTCAAGTAAATTTAATAATTTTAATTATAAATTTATTTTCTATACTTAAAGTTTCAAAATACTTTACTAAATTTATTACTTTTTCACTATTATTTTTTGATATCATTTTTATCATTCCTTTAATTTTTTTATAAAGGGGTTGGGACTTGTCCCACAATTCGAATTTTGACTAGGGAGGAAAA
>CALXQH010000055.1 GCA_944390525.1 uncultured Clostridia bacterium
ATTATTTGGTTGATAAGTTCTTTTCATATATAACACCTCCAAAGTTAAATGCTATTTTATTATATATGGTTATTAAGTTTATGTCAACAATTTTAATGTTTTTTATTTATTTTTTTATTTTTATTTGATATAATTATAACATTAAGAATAGAGGGATATTTATGTTTAAGGAAATAGTAGAAATTAGCAAAAATTATGCATTAGTTAAAATAGATGATAATATTAATGAAGATTTACTTAACTACAACGTTGTATTTGAAGATGAGAAAAAAATATTAGGAGAAATAGAAGAAATAAGTGGAGATACTGTTAAAATTACTTTTTTAGGGGAATTTATTAACGGTAAATTTTATTCTGGAATCATTAGAAAACCTAGTTTAAAGGCTACCGTTAGAATTATTAACAAAGAAGAATTAGGAGAAATAGTAGGGGATAATAATCCAAAAAGTATGACATTAGGAATATCTCCTTTATATAATTATCCAATTAAAATAGATATTGATGATATGTTTTCCAATCATAGTGCTATTTTTGGTAATACTGGTTCTGGTAAAACTTATGGAGTAGCAAGACTTGTACAAAATCTATTTATTATAAAAGATAAAATTCCTTTTAATAGCAATATATTTATATTTAATAATACTAGTGAATATGATAATGCATTTAAATCTATAAATAATATTAATGTTAATTATAATTATAAAATATTTACTACAAATACTGAACAAAAAGAAGCACCGTTAATTAAATTACCTTTGTGGTTACTTAATGTAGATGATTACGCAAATTTATTAAATGTAACTGTTTATTCTCAAATTGCAATTATAGAGAAGATGTTAAGTTTAGTTTCTGTATTTGCTCGAAATGATACTGAAAGTATTAGATATAAAAATCACTTAATAGCTAAAGCTATAATTTCTGTAATGTATTCTAATCAAATGTCTGCCAGAATTAGAGATCAAATATTTTCTATTTTAACGGATTGTTATACTAATGAACTAAACTTAGATGTAGAGGTTCCTGGTGTAGGATATAAAAGACAATTTAGAAAATGTTTTGATTTAGATAGTAATGGTGAATTTGTAGAAAGAATTTTAATAACGGAATATATTCAACAATTTATAGATAATGATACAAAATGGAATGAAGATTACATACCTGTTTATTTTACTTTAGATGATTTAGAAGTAGCTCTAAATTTTGCTTTAATTTCAGAAGGACTACTATTAAATGAAAAATCTTATGCTGAAGCAACAGCATTAAAAGTAAGATTACACACACTTAACAACAGTTCTAGTAGTGTATTTTTTAAATATGATAAATTTATAAATTTAAACGAATTTATATCTAATATTATATTAGTAGATAATAATAAAAGAGCTCAAATTGTTAACTTTGTTTTAGAAGATATTGATGATAGATTTGCTAAAGCATTGGTAAAAATATACTCTAGATTATTATTTAAGTTTTCTAAAAGATTACAAGATAGGGGATCTGTACCGATTCATATTATGCTAGAGGAAGCTCACAGATATGTTCAAAAAGATTCTGATAATGAATTACTTGGATATAATATTTTTGAAAGAATTGCTAAAGAAGGTCGTAAATTTGGGTTAGTTATAGATTTAATAACACAAAGACCAACAGAATTGTCTGAAACTGTTATTTCCCAATGTAGTAATTTCTTAATTTTTAAAATTAATCATCCAACAGATTTAGAATACATAAAAAAAATGGTTCCTAATATTAGTAATGATGTTATAGAAAAACAAAAATCTTTACAATCAGGAACATGTGTAGCATTTGGAAAAATGATGAAAATTCCAATGATTGTAAAAATGGAAATTCCTAATCCTGAACCTCATAGTTCCAATGCATCAGTATATAATAGATGGATGATTGAATGGAAAAGATAATAAAATTGATACTAACTTTTTATAGTTAGTGTTTTTTGTTTGCTCGTAAATAATTGAAGATCGAATAAAACCAGTGCTATGATGGTGTAAATTTATTATAAACAAGTATTCCCACAACAAACTGTGGAAATATTATACTTTTATAACTTATATTATAAAGAAAAAATAAGTTTTCCACAATATCCACATATATTTATTACTTGTGGAAAACTTATTTTTTTACTTGTGGAAAATAAAAAAATATAAAAACTGTGGAAAATTTGCTTATTTCCTTATAAATTTTAAGTTGTGCTTGTGGAAAACTTGTGGGAAACTTGTGGAAATACTTGTTATTTTGTAAAATTAGGTAGATTTTTTTTTTATTTATGGTAAAATTAGATTGGGGATAGGAGGCTAATATATGGATATTGATACATTGTGGCAAAAATTTCTTGAACGAATAAAAGAACAAGTGGTAGAATTTTCTTATGATACATGGTTTAAAGAAAGTAAATTATATGATTTGTCCAATAATACTGCAACAGTTATAGTTCCTATGAAATTACATATTAAACATTTAGACGAAAATTATAAAGATTTAATTACAAAAGTTTTTAATGAGCTTACAGGAACGAATTTTAAATTTGTTTTTAAATTAAAAGAAGATGTTGGTAAAAAATCAAAAACTGATACTGTTATTGAAAACATTCAAGAGGGAGTTCCATATCAAAGTGTTGAGGATGCAAATCTTAATCCAAATAATACTTTTGAAAATTTTATTGTGGGGAATAGTAATAAATTTGCGTTTGTAGCAGCGCAAGCGGTTGCTGAAAAACCAGGTAAAGCTTATAATCCATTATTTTTATA
>CALXQH010000056.1 GCA_944390525.1 uncultured Clostridia bacterium
AATTTCATAGTAAATTATGCCCAAATACTAAAAATATAATTGGAGTAAAAATACCAGAACTTAGAAAAATAGCAAAAAAAATAGCTAGAGAAAACCCAGAAAAATTTTTAAATACTACACAAACACAGTATTATGAAGAAAAAATGCTTTATGGTTTAGTAATAGGGTATATGAAGTTAGATTTTAAAAACTTACTTTACTACTTAGATAAATTTGTACCAATGATTGATAATTGGGCAGTATGTGACAGTTGCATATCAACATATAAATTTACTAAAAAATATAAAAAAGAAATGTGGAAATATATACAAAAATATTTAAAATCAGATAAAGAATTTGAACTTAGATTTGCTATAGTTATGATTATGGATTATTATTTAGAAGAAGAATATTTAGAAAAAGTTTTAAATGTATATAATAATATAAATCATGAAGGATATTATGTAAAAATGGCTGTAGCCTGGGCTATTTCAATATGTTATATAAAATTTCCACAAATAACAGAACTGTTTTTAAAAAACAATAACTTAAATAATTTTACATATAATAAGGCATTACAAAAAATAATAGAATCAAACAGAGTGAGTAAACAAACAAAAGAAAAAATTAAATTAATGAAAAGAAAATAATAATTGAATAATTTACTAATAAACATCAAACACTAAGTATAGGTGATAGAAAATGAAAATTTCTTGGATAAAATATGAAAAAGACAAAAAAAGTTTTCGTTTGCCAGAAGCTTTAGGATTTGATGTTTTTCATTTGGAGGACTTAGAAAAAACAGATGAAACTGTAAAAAAACTTATACAAAAAAATTATGATACAATAGTTTTATCAAATGAAGTAGCAGGTTTTTCGGAAGATATTATAAAAAAATATCAAAAAAATAAAGAAATTAAAATAGTAATTTCTATGGACAAAGACTAATATTTATAATAGTAAACTTTTTAAGGAGATAATTTTATGGAAAATTATGTTTTTGTCTGTATTGGCAGTAATAAAATAATATATGACTCTTTAGGTCCAAGAGTAGGTGATAAATTAGAACAAAATTTTAATAAAAATAAAAATATTGAGATTTTTGGAACAATGAAAAATCCAGTTCATTTTAAAAATGCCCTATTGTTTTTGGAAAATTATAAATTCTATAAAGACAAAACAATAATTTTAATAGACTCTTGTTTAGGTAAAAAAGAAAATGTAGGAAGCATTTATATAAGCTGCGGTGGAATAGAAATAGGAAAAGCTTTTGGAAAAAGTATATACTTTCCAGGACATATTAATATAAAAGCTATAATTGCAAATAATTATTATATACCAAAATGGAATGTAAATCAGATGGATACACTTGCTATAAAGGTATACAATAAAATTATTCAAACAATAAAAATATAAGTTACTTGTATAAAAAAAGTAAAAATGGAAAAAATTATACTAAAATTAAAAGAAATATAAGAAAGGGATAAAAAAATGGATACAAGTAATTTAAAAAATATATTAATATTAAAAAATTTACCTTCAAATATTGTGGAAGAAGCATTTGTAGTATTAAAGGAAAACCAAAAAATAAAAAAATTAGAATTAATAGATAAAGGAGAAAAAACAAATAAAAATTCTACACAAATAAGTAATCAAGCCCCAAAAGATTATATAATTAACGAAGCACAAAATTTAATTGCTGAATACATTTCAAGAATTGAAAATAAAAATAAAAAAGAAAATAAATCTATACAAACATTAAAAAGAAAATACAAGATTTTAAAAACAATAAACTATATTTTACTTGCAGCATTTGTAATTAGCTTAATATCAAATTTTATATTTTAAGAATAAAACATCTCTTTCAAACATATACATTAAGCAATGACACTACAAAGGAAGAGGTGTATTTTGTGGAAAAAATAATTTCGCCAGAAGAAAGAATAAAAAGAGCTGAAGAAATATATTATAGAAGAAAATTAAATAATAATGATGTTAGAATGCCAAGTTCGCAAGTGAAAGGTGGAAAAGAAAAAAGGCAAATTTCTTTATATAGAAAAATGTTGATACAAATTTTAATTTGTATTTTAATTTATTTAATATTTTCGGCAATAAAAGAAGCTAATTACTTATTTTCTTCAAACATAATAAACAAAACAAAAGAATTTTTAAATAGTGATATAAACTTTGAAGTAATTTCAAACAATATATCTAAATTTTTTGAAGAAAATAAAGACAAGTTCAACTTTATGAATAAGCCTGTAAACAGTCAAGAAAATATACAAACTAATAATGCAATTGAAAATAATCAAGTACAAAATGTACAAGAAAATCAGGTACAAATAAATAATGAACTGCAAGTAAACAATAATATTAAAAATGAAACAACAGGAATAGGAGGAGCAACAACTAATGAAGAAACAATTTCTACAACTGCAGAAGGTTCTAGTAAAAAAACACAAATGGAAATAGATGCAGAATATATAAAATCTAATTTTAGTATGCAACTGCCAGTAAAAGCATCTATAACATCACATTATGGAAAAAGAGAAGCAACAGAAATTGTTTC
>CALXQH010000057.1 GCA_944390525.1 uncultured Clostridia bacterium
ACATCAGAAAGGAGTTTGGTATGAAAACTAATAAAAATAAAAAAATAGTTTATGCGATTTCCTCTGTATGTGCCGTATTTATATTAGGAGTAGGAATATTTGTAGGAACAAGTAAATTAAATAATAAAGGCGATACTTTAGAAATTGGAAAAACAGAAGAAAATATAAATAAAGAAGAAAGTTTAGATATTGAATTAAACATAAATATACTAAAAGATATGGCAATGACAAGTTTAGATGCTGATGTGAAGATTGATGCAAATGCTATTAAACTAGAACAATTACCAAAAGAACTTATGTTTATGGGAAATTTAATAATACCAGAAGAATATGAGTTTGAAAATAGTTATACTCTTTACACTAGAGAAAATACAGAAGAGGCAGAGTACAATGTATTGCACGACTATATATTTAATTATAGAAAAGATGACCTGAACAATATACAAATATCATTTTCAAAAATTGAGCCACCTATAAGAGATTATTCTATTTTAGGAGGGGACAAAATTTCAAAAATAGGCGATGTAGAATTAAAAATATCACAATGGAAAGAAATGTATATTGTAACTTTTAAATACAAAGATATTTATTTTGATATTGAAACAACTGGAATTACAAAAAAGCAGTTAGTGAGTTTATTAGAATCAATAATCGGAAAAGCGTAAGTTATTGTATTTTAGTTAAAATAAAGATGTAACTATTATTAGAAAATTATTTTATATGGAAATGTATAGAATAAACAAGTAGAATTATATTTTCACAAATAAACTATAATAAAAAGGACAGATAATAAAGATTGAAATTATCTGTCTTTTAGTATATAATCGTAGCAAAAGATAGTAATTTGTTATTTGGAAAGCGAGACATTAATATTATATGAAAAATAAGATAATGTTGTATATTTGTATTTTAATATTGAGTTTTTTGTTTATAATAGTTGATAAATTTATTATAACAGAAATTTTTGGATGGATAGAAGTAATTTTATTTATAATTTGTATTGTTCTTTTATTGTTTAGTATTATAAAAATTTATCAGTTACTAAAAATATCAAAGGTACTAAAAATTATTTTAACAATACTTTCTTTCTTTTTTATAATATGGTTTTCTATGATAAGTATTGATTATAAAAGATACAAAAACTTATATTACCCATTGTTTAATATTGGATATGAAGTAAAAGTAGATTATGATATAAATATTCAAACAGGCAATATTATTATAAGTAAAAGTTCATTTTATTTGTTGGGAATTAAAATTAATGAGATTAATATATTTGTAAATTACAATAAGTAATAAGATGCTAATTTATAGGGTTAATGTTAATCTTATTATCAGAAATTTTTTAACACCTGTAAGCAAGTTGCGATGAATTTTTTAAAACTATTGACTTTCTAAAAATCATAATTGTGATATAATTGAAAAAGTAGTTTGGGAATTTTTAATTAAAAAGGAGGTATTTTTGTTTATGAAAAAGGAAATTGAAAATAATAAAAAAGAGTTTCCAAAAACGAGTATCAACTGGTATCCACGGACATATGGCAAAAACTAAAAAACAAATAATAGAAGATTTAAGACTAATAGATGTAGTTGCTGAAATTTTAGATGCACGTATACCAATTTCTAGCCAAAATCCTGATATAAAAGAAATTATTAAAGACAAGAAAAAAATTGTAATTTTAAATAAATCTGATTTAGCTAATGAAACAGAAAACAAAAAATGGATACAATACTTTGAAAAAAATGGCATTTCTGCAGTATTAGTTGATTCTGTTTCAGGAAAGGGAATATCGCAGGCTATAAGAAAAATAGAAGAAATTTATGATAATGAAAAATATCAAAACAAAGGAAGAATAGGTAAATCTATTAGAATAATGATTTTAGGAATTCCAAATATAGGCAAATCATCTTTCATAAATAGAATAGCAAAGAAGAGTGCTGCACAAACAGGAAATAAGCCAGGAGTAACAAAACAAAAACAATGGATAAAGGTATCTGAAAAAATTGAACTTTTAGATACACCAGGAGTTTTATGGCCAAAATTTAATAATAAAAATGTAGCAATGAATTTAGCTTATACAGGAACAATTAAAGATGATGTTTTAGAAATTACTGAAATTGGACATGAATTATTAAAAAATTTAATAGTAAATTATAAAACTAATTTAATAGAAAGATATAAAATAACTCAAGAGCAAATAACTAATATATTTGAACAACAAATTGAAGAAAATGAAAAAGTATTAGAAATAATGAATTTAATAGGAAAGAAAAGGGGAGCTGTTATTTCTGGTGGAGAAATAGATATTGAAAAAGTAGCTAAAATTTTAATAGAGGATTTTAGAAGCGGTAAACTAGGGAAGATAACCTTAGAAAAAGTAAAATAAAAAACTAATAAAGAATGGAGAAAAAATTGGAAATAATTAAAAGAGAAAAAAGTATAGAAGAAATAAATCAAATGTCACCATTAATTTGGGCATATATAGGTGATAATGTATATGAATTGTACATTAGAACTTATTTAATAAATACAACTAAATTAAAACCACATGAACTACATATAAAATCTATACAATATGTAAAAGCACAAGCACAAGCTGAATTTTTAAACAAAATAGAGAAGCATCTAACAGATGAGGAAAAAGATATAGTGAGAAGAGGAAGAAATGCAGAAAACCATCATAAGGCTAAAAATGCAACATTTAAAGAATATATGTATGCAACTGCTTTTGAAGCTTTAATAGGTTATTTATATTTAACAAAAAGAGATGAAAGACTATATGAAATACTAAATATTTTATTTAAAGATATTTTTTAAAATTATAAAAAACAAATACTAAAATACAAAAGAAGAAAAGGAGAAAAATGAACTCAATTATAACTTTGATTATATCTAATTTAATAGGTAGTATAGCATTGGCCTTTTGGATAATAAGTACACAAACAAATAAAAAAAATATATTAATGAAATTACAATTATTAGCAAATTTTCTGTATGCTATACAATATTTTTTAATTGGAGCTAATATAGCAGCTATAATGAATTTAGTATCTACGGTGAGATATTATATATATAACAAAAATGAAGAAAAAGGAAAAGAAAATTCTTATACTATGCTTGTTACTTTTATATTAATAATATTAGTTATAGGAATATTTACATATAATGAAATTATAAATATTATACCAATTATTATAACAATAGCATATACATATGCTACTTGGCAAAAAAATGTAAAGATTATAAGATATACCATAATAATTGCGGCAATTATTTGGATTTTTTATAACAGTTATGTTGGAGCATATATTACTATTATTGGCAATATTTTGGAAATTGTATTTAATTTTATAGCTATTTTGAAATTTGATATACATAAAAATCTTAAGAATAATATTAAAAAACATCAAAATAATTGACTAAGCTATTAAAAATATGTTATAGTAATAAAGTATAATTTAACTGGCCCCTTGGTCAAGCGGTTAAGACGCGGCCCTCTCAAGGCCGAATCATGGGTTCGATTCCCGTAGGGGTCACCAAATTATAAAAAAGGAACGGTATTTTGCCGTTCCTTTTATTTGTTTGGAGTCTTATTATCTGCTATAAGGTAAATGCAGTGCTTTATTACATCCTTTTTTCTTGAACCTAAAAATAGTGGACCGAGAAATAACTGCATGAGGCGGGAAAGCTGGCTGGGAAGCATCAAGCTCAATTTTATATATCATTTCTTGAGTGAGTTCACCAGGATCCAAAGGCATTGAAGAAGAATTGTGATACATAAAATAATAACCTCAAATAAAAAATTAGTTGCATTTAGCAACATATTAATATTATAACTCAAAAATATAAAAATGTAAATAAAAGTACTTGACAAAACAAAAATTTGGTATATAATTCAAACATACAAACAATAATTCGCTAAAACTAGGAGGATAATATGGTTACTACACTACATATAAAAAATGTTGGAATTATAGATGATTTAAACATAGAATTAAACGAAGGTTTTAATGTCTTAACAGGAGAAACAGGAGCAGGAAAAACACTAATTATAGGCTCTCTTGCAATTTTAGCAGGGGGTAGGTTTTCAAAAGAGATGATTAGAAATGGAGAAGATTTTTCATTTGTAGAAGCTAATTTTTATTGCCCTAACAATCAAATATCAATAGATGGCAATATTATAGTTTCTAGAGAAATACATACAAATGGAAGAAATTCTTGTAAAATAAATGGAAGATTAGTAACAGTTAATGAACTTAAAGAATTTATGAATAAAATATTAGATATACATGGACAACATGACAGTCAATTAATATTAAATCCTATGCAACATATAGTATATTTAGACAAATTTATAGGAAAGGAAATTGAAAAATATTTAATAGAATATAAAGAAAAATTAATACAATATAATAATTTAAAGCAAGAGTTAAAAAATACTTATGGAGAAGAACAAGAAAAAGAAAGAAGACTAGATTTATTACATTATCAATATAATGAAATAACAGAAGCAAAATTAAAAGAAACAGAAGAAACAGAATTAGAAGAAAAACATAAAATAATGCAAAATGTAGAAAAATTAAAAGAAAATTTAGAGCAAATAGATATAGAATTAAATCAAAATGCAATAATATCAATTAGCAATGCAATACGTAGTTTGGAAAAAATACAAGATTGTAGCCAAAAATATAATGAAAAATTAAATATATTAAAAAGTAGTTATTATGACATTCAAGAATTAGCAAGAGATTTAAGCTATATGAAAGAAGATATTGACTTTAATGAAGAAGAAAGAAACAATATAGATAATAGATTAGATCTTATATATTCATTAAAAAGAAAATATGGTAATAATGTAAAAGAAATATTAGAATATGCTAATAAGTTAAAAGAAGAAATCTGTAAAATAGAAAATTTAGATGAATATCATAAAAAAATAAAATTACAAATAAATGAATTATATCAAGAATTAATGGTATTAGGCATTAATATAAGTAAAATAAGAAATAAATATGGAAAAGAGTTATCTATAAAAATAAACCAAGAATTAAAAGATTTAGAAATGTCAAATGCAAAATTTGAAATACAAATAAAACCTACTGAAAAATTTTATGATACAGGAATAGATGAAGTTGAGTTTATGATTAGTACAAATTTAGGAGAAGAATTAAAACCTCTTGTAAAAATTGCATCAGGTGGAGAAATGTCAAGAATTATGCTAGCAATAAAAAACATCTTAGCAGAAGTTGATGAAGTAAACACATTAGTTTTTGATGAAATTGATACAGGAATTAGTGGAAAAGCATCAAAAACAGTAGCAGAAAAAATTAAAACAATATCAAAATTGCATCAAGTAATATGTATTACACATTCACCATCTATAGCTGCAAAAGGAGATTATAATTATTATATTAGTAAATTAATTAAAGAAAATAAAACATATACAAGCATAAAAAAATTAAATGAAGAGGAAACTATTGAAGAAATAGCAAGAATTTCTTCTGGAGAAGTTACAGAGATAGCGAAAGCACATGCTAAAGAATTAAGAAAAGCATCGTAAAATGTATAATATATAGATTTATATTTAAAAATATAAAAATAATAATGTTAATATTTACAAGAATTAATGATTTTAACATTATTATTTTTATGTGTTCGTTTTGTAAATTTCCTTTCCAAATGTTTACATATTAAAAAATATAGAGTATAATAATACGTGTAAAATTAAGAAAAATAGGAGAATTACTTATGGGAGAAAACAATATAAATAATCAAGAACAAGAATTAGATTTAAATCAATTAATGAAAATAAGAAGAGAAAAGCTAGCTAAACTTCAAGAAGAAGGAAAAAATCCTTTTGAAATTACAAAATTTGTAACTACACATAATAGTAAACAAATTAAAGAAAACTATGAAGATTTAGAAGGAAAAGATGTTACTATAGCTGGTAGATTAATGGCTAAACGTATTATGGGAAAAGCTTCTTTTTGCCATATTCAAGATGGTGAAGGTAAAATACAAAGTTATGTTAGTATTAATGAATTAGGAGAAGAAAGCTATAAACAGTTTAAAGAAGATGATATAGGAGATATTATAGGAATTACAGGTTTTGTATTTAAAACTAAAACTGGTGAAATTTCAATTCATGCTAAAGAAGTAACACTTTTGTCAAAATCTTTAAGACCATTACCAGAAAAGTTTCATGGATTAAAAGACACAGATTTACGTTATCGTCAAAGATATGTAGATTTAATTGTAAATCCAGAAGTAAAAGATACATTTAAAAAGAGAATTCAAATATTAAAAGAAGTTAAAAATGTATTAGATGAAAAAGGATATTTAGAAGTTGAAACACCTATTTTAAATACAATAGCAGGAGGGGCAGCAGCTAGACCTTTTATTACACACCATAATTCTTTAGATATTGATATGTACTTAAGAATTGCAAATGAATTATATTTAAAAAGACTAATTGTTGGCGGGTTTGAAAAAGTGTATGAAATGGGAAGAATGTTTAGAAATGAAGGTATGGACATTAAACATAACCCAGAATTCACTAATATAGAATTATATGCAGCTTATCAAGACTATCACGATATGATGGATATTACAGAGGAAATTATATCAAAGGTAGCACAAAGAGTTTTAGGAACTACTAAAATAACTTATCAAGGAACTGAAATTGATTTGACTCCATCTTGGAAAAGAATATCTATGATTGATAGCATTAAAGAAACAACAGGAGTAGACTTTAATGAAATAGAATCAGATGAACAAGCTTTGAAAATAGCAAAAGATTTAAATGTAGAACTAGATGAATTAAAATTAACAAGAGGATATATAATTAGTCAGATATTTGAAGCAAAAGTAGAAGATACATTAGTACAACCAACTTTTATATATGATTATCCAGTTGAAGTTTCTCCTCTTACAAAAAGAAAACCAACAGACACTCGTTTAACAGAAAGATTTGAAGTATTTATTGGTGGAAGAGAATATGGTAATGCTTATTCAGAATTAAATGACCCTATAGATCAATATGAAAGATTTAAAAAACAAATGGAGGCAAGAGAAGCAGGAGACGAAGAAGCTAATATGATGGATGAAGACTTTATTAATGCATTAGAATATGGTATGCCCCCAACAGGTGGATTAGGAATAGGTATAGATAGACTAGTAATGTTACTAACAGATTCAGCATCTATTAGAGATGTATTATTATTTCCTACTATGAAACCACAAAAATAATTTAAGAAAGGAATTTTTAAATGTATTTTGACTCTAAATATTTATATATTATTTTAGCATTTATAATTGTAACAGGTTTATTTAGTGGAGGATTTAATTTATTAAGTATACTTTTTACATTACCAGGAGTACTAATAGCTATTACTTTTCATGAATATGCTCATGCTTTGGCTGCATATAAACTAGGTGATGATACTCCTAAATATCAAGGTAGACTTAGTTTAAATCCATTAACACATTTGGATCCTATAGCTGTAATTTTGTTACTTTTTGTACATATTGGATGGGGAAAACCTGTACAAGTAAATCCTAATAATTTTACAAGAAAAATATCTTCTAAAGCAGGAGAAGCTATTGTGGCAGCAGCAGGTCCAGTTATGAATTTTATAATAGCATTTGTTGGTACTATAATATTTTATGTTTTACAAGTTTTTGCAACAAACTTTGCACTTGAAACTCAAACTGGTTTAATTATTATGACAATACTTCAATACGCAATAATAGTTAATATTGGGCTAGGAGTATTTAATTTAATACCTCTTCCACCACTAGATGGATCAAAAGTAATAATGCCATTTTTATCATATAATGCTCAAAGATGGTTTACAGAACACACGCATATATTTTATATAATATTTTTAGTAATATGGATAACACCAATTTCTGGACTAATTATATCTCCAATAATAGAAGCTATATCATATGGAATTAATTATTTAGTTGCAGCTATATTTGGATTATTTATATAAAGAGGAATAATAAAATGAAAGATATATTAACTTTAGGAATTGAAACAAGTTGTGATGAAACTTCTGCTTCTATTGTAAAAAATGGAAGGGAAGTTCTTTCTAATGTAATAAATACACAAATAAAAATACATGAACAATTTGGAGGGGTTGTGCCAGAAATAGCTTCCAGAAATCACATACAAGTTATTTCAAAAGTTGTAAAAGAAGCTATAATTAAGGCTAATATAACTACTATTGACGATATAGATATAATTGCTTGTACATATGGACCAGGACTAGTAGGAGCTTTGCTAGTTGGCGTATCTTATGCAAAAGCATTAAGTTATGCAATAAGAAAGCCACTAATAGCAACGAATCATATACATGGACATATAGCAGCAAATTATATTAGTCATACTAATTTAGAACCGCCTTTTATATGTTTAGTTATTTCTGGAGGACATACACATTTAGTATATATTAAAAATTATTCAGAGTTTAAGGTGCTTGGAAAAACTAGAGACGATGCTGTTGGCGAAGCTTTTGACAAAGTAGCTAGAGTAATAGGATTAGGATATCCAGGAGGACCAAAGGTAGATAAATTAGCAAAAGAAGGTAAGCCTAATATAGAACTTCCAAAAATACATATAGAAAATTTAGATTTTAGTTTTAGCGGAATAAAAACAGCAGTTATAAATTTACATCATAAGACTCCAAATATAAACAAAGCAGACTTATGCAATAGTTTTGAAAAAACTATAACAGAAGTATTAATAGACCATACTATAAGAGCTGCAAAAGAGTTAAAAGTAAACAAAATTGCATTAGCAGGCGGAGTATCTGCAAACACATACATAAGAAATGAATTTTTAAAATTACAAGATATGGGATATAAAATATATTATCCAGAACCAATTTTATGTACAGATAATGCAGCAATGATAGCTTCTGCAGGATATTACTCTTATATGTCTGGAAATACTTCAGACTTAAATTTAAATGCAGTACCTAATCTAAATATTTAATAATATTAAAAAATAAATTATGGGGGAATTAAATGGCAATATATACAATAGCTGACTTGCATCTTTCATTTTCTGAAGACAAACCTATGAGTATTTTTGGAGAAAATTGGAAAGGACATAGCCAAAAAATAAAAGAAAATTGGAATAAAAAAGTAAAACAAGAAGATACAATAGTGCTGCCAGGAGACTTTTCTTGGTCTACATATTTAGAAAATACTTATAAGGACTTTGAATATTTAAATTCACTACCAGGGAAAAAAATATTACTAAAAGGAAACCATGATTATTGGTGGACAACTTTAACTAGTATGAGAAAATATTTAAAAGAAAACAATTTTAAAAATATAGATTTTATTTATAACAATAGCTATTTAGTAGAAAATAAAATATTAACAGGAACTAGAGGATGGAATTTACTAGAAACAGAAAATAGTAATAAAATGATAAATAGAGAAAGCATAAGATTAAAACTTTCTATAGAAGATGGAATAAAAAAATTTGGAAAAGATAAAGAAATAATAGTATTTATGCACTATCCACCTATAACACAAACAAATAATAATTTAGAATTTATAAAAATAATTAAGCAATATAATATTAAACGTTTATATTATGGACATCTTCATGGAAAATCTCATAAAGATGCAATAGAAGGAGATATACAAGGTATTAACTTTAAACTTGTAAGTGCAGATTATTTAAATTTTGATTTAATAAAAATATAAAATTTACTAAAATATACATAAAAATGTAAAATAAAGCTTTCCATTGATTAAAAGGTGTGATATAATAGAAAAGCTAAAATATTTTTGAAAGGAAGATTATAAAATGAGTGTAAAAGTAGAAAACACAGAAAACAAAAATGAAGTAAAATTAAGTTTTACAATAGAAGCAGAAAAATTTGACGAAGCAATGAAAAAAGTATATGTAAAAACTGCAAAATACTTTACCATACCAGGATTTAGAAAAGGTAAAGCACCAATGCAAATGGTAGAAAAAAAATATGGAAGTGAAATTTTTAATGAGGATACATTTAACGAACTAGTACCTAATATTTATGAAACAGCAATTAAAGAAAATAATATACAAGCTGTAAGTAATCCAAACATTGATATTACTCAAATTGGAAAAGGAAAAGATTTAATATTTACAGCAACAGTTCAAGTAAAACCAGAAGTTGAATTAGGAAAATATAAAGGAATAGAATTAAAGAAAATTGAGTATACTGTATCTGATCAAGAAATAGAACATGAACTAAAACATATGGCAGAACATAATGCAAGATTAATAACTATAGAAGATAGACCAGTAGAAAAAGGAGATATTACAGTTATTGATTTTGAAGGATTTGTGGACAACGTACCTTTTGAGGGAGGAAAAGCTGAAAAACATGAGCTAGAAATTGGAAGCAATACATTTATTCCAGGATTCGAAGATCAAATAATAGGAATGAAATTAGAAGAAGAAAAAGACATTAATGTTACTTTCCCAAAAGAATATTTTTCTAAAGAGCTAGCAGGAAAACCAGCTGTATTTAAAGTAAAATTACATGAAAAAAAGAAAAAAGAACTTCCAAAAATAGATGACGAATTTGCAAAAGATGTTAGTGAATTTGAAACTTTAGAAGAATTAAAAAATAGTATTAAAGAAAAAAAACAAAAAGAAAATGAAGAACGAGCAAAATATGAAACAGAAGAGGCAGCTATAAAAACTGTATGTGAAAATGTAAAATTAGATATTCCATCAGGAATGATTGATTCTGAAATTGACCATATGATGAAGGACATGGAACAAAGATTACAATATCAAGGTTTATCATTAAAACAATATTTTAGTTTTTCAGGAAAAACTGAAAGCCAAGTAAAAGATGAAATGAAAGAACAAGCAGAACAATCTGTAAAATCTAGATTAGTAATTGAAGCTATTATTAAAGCTGAAGACATTAAACCGGAAGAAAAAGAAGTAGAAGAAAAATTAAAAGAAATGGCTAAAAGCTATGGTAAAACAGAAGAAGAAATGGCAAAAAATGAATACATAAAAGAATATATAGAAAACAATATGAAATTTGAAAAAGCTATTAAGTTTATTATAGAAAACGCAAAAATAAAATAATAAATAATCACAAGATAAAAAAATGCTAATAAAATATGTTAGCAAGTTATGGAGGTATATTGTATATGAAAGAACAAAACAGTTTAGTACCTTATGTTATTGAACAAACAGCAAAGGGAGAAAGATCATATGATATTTTCTCAAGACTTTTAAAAGATAGAATTATATTTTTAGGAGAAGATGTTAATCAAACTTCAGCAAGTTTGGTAATTGCGCAATTATTATTTTTAGAATCAGAAGACCCAGATAAAGAAATACATTTGTATATAAATAGTCCAGGAGGATCTATTACAGATGGAATGGGAATAGTAGATACAATGAATTATATAAAATGTCCTGTTTCAACTATATGTATAGGTATGGCAGCAAGTATGGGAGCTGTACTTTTGGCAGCTGGAGAAAAAGGAAAAAGATTTGCTACTCCAAATGCAGAAATATTAATACATCAACCATTAATTGGAGGTGGAGGTTTATCTGGACAAACAACAGAAATTAAAATTCATGCAGACCATATGGTTAAAACAAGAGAAAAATTGAATAAATTTTTAAGTGAAAGAACAGGTCAACCGTTAGATGTAATTAATAAAGATACAGAAAGAGACAATTATATGACTGCAGAAGAAGCGCTTAAATATGGACTTATTGACGGAATTATGGAAAAAAGAGTTTAAATAAAAATATTTTAAAGGAGTTTATATCTTATGGCAAACAATAAAACTAAAGATGTAAAATGTTCTTTCTGCGGAAAATCGCAAGAAGCAGTAAATAGAGTTATTGCTGGCCCAGGAGTATATATATGTGATGAATGTATAAAAGTTTGTAATAATATATTAGAAGATGATTTATATGAAGATACAGAAATAACATATACTACAAATATAGAAGGAAAATTACCTAAGCCAGCTGAAATAAAACAGGTGTTAGATTCATATGTAATAGGTCAGGAAGAAGCTAAAAAAACACTTTCTGTTGCTGTATATAATCATTATAAAAGAATAAACAATAAAAAAGAAGCAGATGAAGTTGAATTACAAAAAAGTAATGTATTATTGCTAGGACCTACAGGATGTGGAAAAACATTATTAGCACAAACTTTAGCAAAAATATTGCAAGTACCATTTGCTATAGCAGATGCTACAACTTTAACAGAAGCTGGATATGTTGGGGAAGATGTTGAAAATATTTTGTTAAAACTTATTCAGGCAGCAGACTATGATGTTGAAAAAGCAGAAAAGGGCATTATATATATTGACGAAATAGACAAAATTTCTAGAAAATCTGAAAACCCTTCTATTACAAGAGATGTTAGTGGAGAAGGAGTGCAACAGGCTTTATTAAAAATAATAGAAGGGACCATTGCATCTGTACCACCACAAGGAGGAAGAAAACACCCACACCAAGAGTTTATACAAATAAATACATCAAATATATTATTTATTTGTGGAGGAGCTTTTGAAGGATTAGAAAAAATAGTAAAAGATAGAATTGGTAAAAAGTCAATAGGCTTTGGAGCACAAATAGAAAGTAATAAAGATATAAATAAATATAAAGTATTTGAACAGCTATTACCACAAGATTTATTAAAATTTGGTTTAATACCAGAATTTGTTGGAAGATTGCCTATTATAGCAACATTAAAAGATTTAGATAGGAATGCTTTAATTGATATAGTAACAACTCCAAAAAATGCATTAATCAAACAATATCAAAAATTATTTAAATTAGATAATGTTGAACTGGAATTTGAAAAAGAAGCATTAGAAAAAATAGTAGATAAAGCTATAGAAAGAAAAACAGGAGCAAGAGGATTAAGATCTATTATAGAAGAAATTATGCGAGATATTATGTTTGAAATTCCATCAAATCCTAAAATAGAAAAGTGTATAATAACTAAAGAAACTGTAGAAAATGGAGAAGCACCAAAAATTATTATAAATAATAACAGAGAAACTTCAATAGAAAAAAATACAAAAATAAAAAGACAAACAACTAGTAAAAAAACAGGAACAGCATAAAGAACAAAAAAATGTCAAATATTTGTTTGACATTTTTTTGTTTGTATGTTATTATATTAAAGGATACAAGATTGGTTATATTTTCCTAAAAAATATAATAACCAAAATGATATAAAAATAAGGAGTGATGTTATTTTGGCAGTAAAGAAAGATCCTATGTCAATTAATAAAAGAGAAAAAGCAATATTAAGATTTATTGAAAAACAAGTACAAGAAAAAGGCTATGCTCCATCAGTAAGAGAAATAGGTAAAGCAGTTGGACTAAAATCAACAGCTACAGTACATGGATATCTAGCAAAATTATCAGAAAAAGGCTATATAAAGAAAGAAGACCAAAAAGGAAGAACATTGCGTTTACTAAAAGGCGGAGATGGTCAATCTATTAAAAAACAGGAAAATAAAAATTATTATACTGGTAAAGAAATGGTAGAAGTACCAGTTATAGGTAAAATAACTGCTGGAGAACCAATTTTAGCAGTAGAAAATGTTACAGATACATTTCCTATACCTATTGATTTTGTAGGAAATAGTGAAAGCTTTATGCTTACTGTTAGAGGAGAAAGCATGATTGAAGCAGGAATATTAGATGGAGACTATATTTTAGTAAAAAAACAAAATACAGCCTTAAATGGAGAAATAGTAGTTGCTTTAATAGGAGATGAAGCTACAGTAAAAACATTTTATAAAGAAAAAGATCATATTAGATTGCAACCAGAAAATAGCACAATGAATCCAATTATTGTGCCAAATTGTGAAATATTAGGAAAAGTAGCAGGAGTATTTAGAAAAATATAAAACAATAAATAAAGGGGTGTACGTATATGGCTTATATGGATATATGGATTTATAATAGTAGACCTAGGATAAAAGTGTTTTTATGTTATTTTTTAATTTTTATTACAATATTTATTTTTTCAGATGTAATGATTTACCTTTATACTAAATCAATGTACAAACCTATGGAAAAATATGAAGTAAATGTAGAAACATTAGAAGTAAAAGTATCAGTAGCAGAAGCATCTAATGTAAATGGAAATGTTATTGGAACTATAAAAAATAATACTCAAAAAAATATTATAGACGAATATTTAAAATTTGAATTTTATACGCCAAGGAATGTAAATATTGGGACTAAATATTTAAAGATAAATGAATTAAAAGCTGGAGAAGAAAAAAAATATGAAATGGGTTTTCGCTATGATAATGTAACTTCAGTAAAAATTAGTATGGCACAAGTAGATGAAATAAAAAATGCTACTCCAGAAGAACTTGAAATAGAACCACCATTTGGACCAGCAGGATTGTTACAACTATTAATTTTAGGACGTTTATTTATATAAAAAGTATAAAAAATACAAAATATGGTAAAATAGAATATGTGTAAGCATATTCTATTTTTATATATAAAGGAAAATTTAAAAAGTAAATTAAATTTATTTAAATATTTATAAAAAATAGATTGCTATTTTATACGCTTTGTAATATAATTGTAACACAAATGTAACAAAAATGAAATAAAAAACTGAAAGGAAAGATGAATAATGTTTAAGTATGGACAAGACATAGGAATTGACTTAGGAACAGCTACAGTAATAGCATATGCAAAAGGAAAAGGAATAGTATTAAGAGAACCATCAGTTGTTGCAGTTGATAATAATACAGGAGAAGTGCTAGCAGTAGGTAAGGAAGCTAGAAGAATGCTAGGAAGGACCCCTGGAAATATTGTAGCAACAAGACCTTTAAGAGATGGAGTTATTTCAAATTACACTGTAACAGAAAAGATGCTTAAATATTTTATAAATCGTGTTTGTGGAAAGTTTATATTCGCTCCAAGAATTATGATTTGTATTCCTTCACAAGTAACAGAAGTAGAAAAAAAAGCAGTAATAGATGCTGCTTCACAAGCAGGTGCTAGAAAAGTATATTTAATAGAAGAACCAATAGCAGCAGCTATTGGAGCTGGTATAGATATTTCAAAACCTTGTGGAAATATGGTAGTAGACATTGGTGGAGGAACTACAGATATTGCTGTTATATCTTTAGGTGGTTCTGTAGTTAGTTCTTCTATTAAAGTAGCAGGAGACAAATTTGATGAGGCAATAGTAAGATATATAAAGAAAAAATATAATATTATGATAGGAGAAAGAACAGCAGAAGATTTAAAAATAAATATAGGATGTGTATTTCCTAAAATTCAAGATATGGAAATGGATATTAGAGGAAGGGATTTAGCAACAGGATTACCTAAAACAATTACTGTGCATTCTAGTGAAATGTTAGAAGCTTTAATAGAACCTACAATGCAAGTAATAGATGCTGTTCACGGAGTTTTAGAAAAAACACCACCAGAACTAGCAGCAGACATTAGCGATAGGGGAATTTATATGACAGGTGGAGGCTGTTTAATAGACGGATTAGACAAACTTTTACAAGAAAAAACCGGAATAAATGTAATGATAGCACAAGATGCTGTATCTTGTGTAGCTTTAGGAACAGGAAAAGCTTTAGATAATTTAGACGTATTAGATAGAAAAAGAAGAAACTAAAATTATAAATAAAAATAAAAAAGTAACATTATTTTTAATAACGTTACTTTTTTATTTATAAAACAGACAATAAAAAACAGGGCTTGCAAAATAAAAAAGAAAAAGGTATAATATAATAGTTATATTAAAAATAGGAGAGAAAATAAAATGAGAGAATTAAATAACTTTAAAATACCAAATTTTAAATTTCCAAAATTTAAAATGAAAGACATTTCTGAAATTAATGAAATAAATTATGAAGAATTAAAGAAAACACCAGAAAATTTAAATAAAAAAGATGGAAAAGAATATCCAACTACTAATTATACTACTATTAAGGAAGTTTTTGAATATTCAACAAGTAAATATTCTGACAAAGAATTTATATTAGAAAAATTTGACTCAAAGGAAAAATTTACACCTATTACATATGAACAATTTAGCAAAGATGTAATTGGATTTGGAACAGCATTAAAAAGAATTTTAAAATTAGAAAATAGACCAAGAATTTTAATATTAAGTGAAACAACATATGCTTGGTATGTATCTTATGCTACACTTCTTTGCTCAGATGCAATAGCAATTCCAACAGATAAAGAATTACCGAATAATGAGTTAGAAAATATAGTAAAAAGGTCAAAAGCAGATGCTATTATATATTCTGAGAAAAAAGCAGACTCTATAAAAAAAATAATGGAAAACATTCCAGAAGTAAAATATTTTATAAAAATGTATTCAGATAATAAAGTAGAAGAAAAAGATGTTGGAATGAAATATTTAATAGAAGAAGGAAAAAAATTAGTTGAGAATGGTGATACTTACTTTTCTAATGTAATAATTGATCCTGATGAATTTAAAGTATTATTATTTACATCAGGAACGACTTCAAGTTCAAAAGGTGTTATGCTATCTAGCCGCAATTTAGCAGAAAATATTAATGCTGTTTTTTCTTATGTAAAAATAACTCCTGAAGAAAGATTCTTTTCAGTATTACCTTTACATCATACTTATGAATCCTCTATTGGCTTTTTAGTACCAATGGCTAGCGGAGCTTCAATAGCAGTATGTCAAGGACTAAAACATATTGTACCAGATTTAAAAGAAACTAAACCAACTATATTATTAGCAGTTCCACTTTTAATTGAAAATTTATATCGTAAAATAAATACTAATATTAAAAAAAGTAAAAAAGATGGATTAGTAAATTCTATGATTCATGTAACAAATGCATTAAAAGTAGTTGGAGTAGATATAAAACGTAAGGTATTTGCAGAAATATATGAAAATTTAGGTGGAAATTTAAAATTTGTTGTTTCTGCAGCAGCTCCAATTGATGCAAAAGTAGGAAAATGGTTAGAAGATATAGGAATTATTTTCTTACAAGGTTATGGACTAACAGAAACAGCACCAATTTCTGCACTAACACCAGAATTTCAACCAAAAGTTGGATCAGCAGGAAAGGCTATAGTTAAAGCAGAACTAAAAATAGATTCTCCTAATGAAAATGGAGAAGGCGAAGTATTAATAAAAACACCTACGTTAATGCTTGGATATTATGAAGATGAAAAAGCTACTAATGAAGCTATAGAAGTAATTAATGGTGAAAGATGGTTCCATTCAGGAGATATTGGATATTTAGATAAAGATGGATTCTTATATATTACTGGTAGAAGTAAAAATGTAATTGTTACACAAAACGGTAAAAATATTTATCCAGAAGAAATAGAACTTTTATTATCACAAATTCCTGAAATTAAAGAATGTATGGTATATGGAAAAGAAGATTTAGAAAATAAAGATGACAAAGAACTTATTATTTCTGTTAAAGTTATACCTAATACAGAAAAATTAGAAGAAGAATATGGAAAGGAACTAACAGAAGAACAAATAAAAAATATTATTTGGGGAAAAATTAAAGAAGTAAATAAAAAATTAACATCATATAAAGCTATTAAAAATTTAGAAATTAAGCATGACGAATTTGAAAAAACTACAACGATGAAAATTAAACGCTACGCGGAGATTAATAAAAGCAAATAAAAAATATTTTTACAAAAAAATATAATTTGTTACAAAATGTCCTTGACTTTGTAAAAATGTTGTAATAAAATCGTAACAGAAATGTAAAAATAAAAACTGTAAATCCTATTGTAGTTTTTTAAAAAAAGAAGTATAATATCATAAAAGAACGAACATAGGACAAAGGAGGGAAGGTTTACGATGTCTAAATCTGGCATAGTAAACGTGAGAATGGTTATCACGGAAGAAAAAATATTATCAAATATGGACAAAGTACAAAAATTAATTAATCCTAATAGTAAAAAGCAAATAGTTCAGCTAGAAGAAGATGCTTACTTTAAGGATTTAATAGAATCTATAAAAACATACTTAATTGAATACCCAAAAAAGAAAAATTTTCCAATAAGTGTATATAAAGCTGCTTATGGATTAGTAGAATATGCAACAAATCAATTTGAAGAAAATACTAAAAGAATAGAAGAATTAATTCGTCAAAGAGAAAAAAACATTAATTTGGCAGGCAAATTAAGAGATGTTTTAGAAATAGTTGAAAATAAAGAAGAAAATTGGAAACAATCAGTAAGAGAAGTTTCACAAGAATTTCCAGAAGATATAATAGATACATTAGGCATAATAGGAAGAACAAAATCTCGTAAATCTCAAAATTATCAAGATGCAGTTAAACTAATTAATGCAAGAATTGCTAATTTAGAGGCTAATTTACACATTGAAATCGATATGGAAAGAATAGAAGATAGATCAAAAGCTTTAAGTTATATTGGTATTGAGATTGCAGATGCGTTAAAATTAATACCAACACCACAAGAAGAAAAACAAGAAAAAGAACAACCAGTAGAAGAAATAACTTCAGAAGATAAGACATATTTTGAACAAACAAGAATAGAAGTAAAACCTTCATTATGGCAAAGAATTAAAAATAGCAAAATTGGTAAAGCAATTAGCTATGCGTTCAAAATTAAAGTTGTACTTCAAGTTCCAGCACTTCCAGAGGGAAGAGGAGAACAAAACTAAAATAAAAAGTAAGTTAAAAAGTGGTTGAATGTTAATTCAACCACTTTTGCAATAAAAAATTACAAAAACTTAAATCAAATACTTGACAAAATAAAAAAAATGTCTTATACTTAAATCTGCATTAGAAATGCGCCATTAGCTCAGTTGGTCAGAGCAACCGGCTCATAACCGGTGGGTCCAAGGTTCGAATCCTTGATGGCGCACCAAATCAAAATTATTATTAATTTTGATAATAAAAAGCAAAAGGGCAGGTGGCCGAGTGGCTAAAGGCGGCAGACTGTAAATCTGTTCTCATATGAGTACGATGGTTCGAATCCATCCCTGCCCACCAAAAAGTTGAAATTTTAATTAATTTCAGCTTTTTTATTTTTACAATTATACATATAAGGAAATTCTTGAAAATAAGTTTCTTCAAATGAGGTATTGCAAAAAATATAATAATAAGGTATTATAAAAATGATTAAAAAAGAAAAAAATAAAAACAAATGAGAAAGGAGAAAAAATGAAAAAGAATATGAAAGAAGGCACAAAATATATGCAAAAAGTAAGAAAGGTATAACTTTAATAGCATTGGTGGTAACAATAGTAGTATTATTAATTTTAGCAGCAATAAGTATAACAGCATTAATAGGAGAAAATGGTTTAATAACAAGGGCAAAACTTGCAGCAGAAAAAACAAATCAGTCGGTGCAAAATGATATAGTAGCAATGGATGAACTAAATCAACAAATAGAAGAGTTAATAAACAAAGAAACAGTAGAAAATACACCAGGTGGTAATAAGATTCCAAAAGTATCTGACAATTTAGGAAAAGTAATAAGTACAACAGAAAATACAGATTTAACAGATAGCCTAGGAAATAAAATAACAGTACCAGCAGGATTTTATATAGTAACACCTAGTCAAGACAGTACAGTAATATATGATTATTTGGGAGACGAAATACCAACAGTACAAGATGGAATAGTAATACAAAACCAGGAAGATGGAAATCAATTTGTGTGGATACCAATAGGAACTATAAATAATAAAGAAGAAGACGAAAAAGGTGCAAGTACAACAATAAAATTAGGACGATATAGTGATTTTACAATGAATGAAACTACACTTCCAACACTAGCACAAGAGGCAACTTTAGATAGTTCTAATACACCAGTAATAATTAATAATTATTATTTTGAAGTATCAGATACTTTTATTGGCGATATTAATCAAAACCTTAATGCGGCAAGTAGTTATGGAAATACAAAAGCATTAAATTTGCAATAATGGATAAATACAAGTTTAACAAATGGAGGATATTATATAGCAAGATATGAGGCAAGCCAAAATGGAGCAAAAGCAGCATCTGTTAAAAATGTACAACCATGGGTAAATATTACTCAACCAGCTGCAGCAATAGCAGCAGAAGCAACATATGCATATACAACAGATGTGAAATATTATAGTGATTTAGTAAATAGCTATGCATGGGATACAGCAATAGTATTTATACAAGCGTATGAAGATAGTACATATGCAAGTAGTAATAATAGTACAAGTGCAACAGTAACAGGAGGAAATGGGGATCAAGTATGTAATATAAATGATATGTCAGGAAATAAATCTGAAAGGACAACAGAGACTTCTAACCGCTCTATCGGTGAAAATGCAAGACCTTGTACTTGGCATGGAGGAGCTTACATTAGTGATTATAGTAGTGCAATGTATTCTACAAGTTATCGCAACTATACTACAGCAGACAACAGCAATATAGACGTTTCTTTTCGTATTACGCTTTGTGTAAAATAATTCTGGATTGTGTGACAAAAGAATTAATAGAATACTAGACAGAAAGAAAAAATGAATGATGGAAGAAAAATATTATATTTTATACAAAAAAGCACCAAATAGGTGCTTTTTTGTGTGACTTAAAATATTTCCGTTTTTCTATCAACAATTTCAATTTTTGTTTTAGATTCCACTTTAGGATAGTTAGAATTTGCAGCAGATACAGTAGTAGTATTGCCAGAAACGACTTCTTCAAAAGCTATATCCTGAATTTCTGCATCCTTTATTCTATCTTTAATACTCTGAGGAGCATAGATTATAGAAACAGGAGCACAGTCTTTACTGTTAACAGTGTCTTCAGGCTCTATAAAGTTATTTTTTTTATGCTTAAACATAAAGCTTAACTTTATAGCTATAAAGCTTCCAATAAAGAAACCAAGTATTGAAGCAATACTCCAAATAGTAGTTTCTTTCAACCAACTTTCTGAGCTACGGTTAATGTCACGAAGTAATGCAGAGATAATAACTATAAAACCATAAACTAACGCAGAGCTGAAATTAAAATCTTTTTCATGGCTACTACCATACTTTTCAAAAATAGCTATTTTTGAATCCATTCCAACAAAGAATGAAAATACACAAGGTGCAATCCAAAAAATGGTTTCTTTCCAAAAATCAGTAGACCAGTCTTTGCTTCCTATATGAAATAGAATAGCAATAATTACGGAAACTAAGCCAAAGATGACAGTGAACATTGCAGTTAATTTCAAGTTTTTCATAAATCCTCCCTAAATTATTTCGGAGGATCACGCCTCCGAAAATTTTTTACAAAATATTCAAAGGCGTAACAACAATATGTTACAATTTAATTATACTATATTTAAAGAATAAAGTCAAACTAAGTTTCGCTAAAAGCCCTTATCTATTCTATTTTTAGAACTTAAATAGAAAATTGATTTTGCATAGAAATTAATTCATTAGCTTGTTCTTGAGTAATATATTCATTTTCTACCATAGTAGAAATGACCTTTCTTTGTCTACTTAATGTTAAATCTAAATTAACAGTAGGAGCATAAACACTAGGAGCATTTGGAATTCCTGCCATCATCGTAGCTTCATATAAGCTCATGTCTTTAGCATTTTTATTTAAGTAACCATTACAAGCTTCCTCAATACCATAATATCCATCTCCAAAATAAATTGTATTTATATAAAACTCTAAAACTTCATCTTTTTCATAATTTTTTTCTAAATCATAAGCCATAAAAATTTCAGCAATTTTTCTATATATAGAGTTAGAATCAGTATTTATAAAATATAAATTTTTAGCTACTTGTTGAGTGATAGTACTGCCACCTTCTAAAAACTTACCATAACGTATATTAGAAAATGTTGCTCTAGCAATGGCAAATAAATCTATAGGACCATGATTATAAAAACGATGATCTTCTACCGAAATTACAGCATTTTTATAATAAATAGGTAAATTATCTAATTTAACATAACTATTATCTTCTTGTATTTGAGCTATTTTTTCCGTTAAATTAATAGTATTTAAAGCATTTTTATATAAATTATATCCATTATATATAATAAAGCCAAATCCAATAAAACCAAAAATTAAAACAAAAATTATAATTCTTTTTATAATCTTAAACATAATTAAAATCTCCAATATTTAATTTATAAATTTATTATAACGTTAAAAATAATAAAAATCTACTAATTTTTTTAAAAACTTAAATTAAAATATAAAAAGCATAATTTATATTCCTATTGACAATTTACTACAATTATTTATATAATTTTTGTAGGTGATAAATTTGAATGAAACAAAAGAAGAACGCAATATAAAAATATATCCCATATATAAAATGTTATCATGGGATTTATTATTTTATTATTCTATTAATTTCATATTTTTAACTCAAATAAAAGGATTTAGTGCTTCAGATGTACTACTAACAGAAGCATTTTATCCTATTTTTAAAGTAGTATTATTAATGCCATTAACTGCATTATCGTATAAATTAGGAAAAAGAAAAAGTTTAATAATTGCAAATATGATTAATGTATTTTCAATATTAAGTTATATTGTAGCTCAAAATTTAACATATGTATTAATTGGACAACTATTATCAGCCATAGCATATAATATTAAAGGTATTGTTGAAACTAACCTTTTATATGATAGTTTACCCAAAAATGAAAAAAGAGGTCATTTATTTTCAAAAGTAGATGGAAAAGGAAGTTCTTGGTATTATTATATGAATGCAATAACATCAATAGCTTCAGGCTTTTTATATATAATAAATGGATATTTACCATTTATATTATGCTTAATTTGTTGTGTTATTTCCACTATTTTATCTTTTAAGTTTGAAGATATATCTAAAACAGAAGAGAAGAAACTTACAACAAAACAATATTTAAAAAGTTTAAAACATTCTTTTAAATATATGATACAATCTAAAAGACTTAAATGTTTATTTGTTTTTGGAGCAGTTTTTTCTGCATTACTATCATTAGTAAGCCTAAGGAGTGGTATTTTAGAACAATTACAAGTTCCTGAACAATATTTTGGAATAATATTTGCTATTCTTGAAATAATATCAGGAATTTCAGCTAAAAACCAAAATAAAATTCATAATAGATATAGAAATAAAACATTAGGTGTTTTATCTATACCAACAGCGATTTCATGTATAATATTAGGTTTTTTTATGCTAGGGAAATTATCTTTTAGTGTTATTTTAACAATAATATTAGCTTTATTTTTAATACAATATATTGCTAAAGGTGCTTTTCATACATTAATAAAAAGATATTTAAATAATTTTACAACATCTTCTTTAAGAAATAAAATTACTTTGACTTATAATTTAGTAGAAAGTTTAGCTAGAGCATTAATAACTTTACTTGCATCTATGATACTTAAAATAACTACAGCTTCAAATACAATTTTAGTCATAGGATGTATAACTACTATTATTATAGTTTTAATGATAGATTATATGAAAGATAAAGTGGGATTAAAGCCAGAAGAATATTCAAAAAAAGAAGTTGAATTTATAGAACTTCATTAAAAATTTAATTGACAAAACAGATAAGTTAATAGATAATATAATAGATAATCAAAAGATATATATACTAAGGAGGAAGTAAGAAATGTACGTATTTAACTATATAACAGTAAATCCACAATTACCAAAAAGAATTGAAAAATTGTCAGAAATAGGATATAACCTTTGGTGGTCTTGGAATACTGAGTTTTTAAAACTATTCAAAAAGATTGATATAGATTTATGGGAACGCGTAGAGAAAAATCCTATTAAATTTTTAAAGCTAGTTACTCAGCAAAAGTTAGAAGAAATAGCTGAAGATGCAGAATTTTTAAAAGAATATGATAAAGTAGTAGAAAATTATGAGAACTACATGAAAAGCAAAAACACATGGTTTCTAAGAAAATACCCAGATAACAAAAATGACTTAATTGCATATTTTTCAGCAGAATATGGATTAGACCAAATTTTGTCTATATATTCGGGTGGTCTTGGTATTCTTTCAGGAGATCATTTGAAATCTGCTAGTGATTTAGGAGTGCCATTAGTTGCAATAGGACTTTTATATAAAAATGGATATTTTAATCAAAAAATAAATGGAAATGGAATACAAGAAACAGAATACAAAGAAATATCAGTAGAAAATTTACCATTAAAAAAAGTAAAAAATGAAGAAGAAAACAAAGATTTAATAATTACTTTAAAGCTGCCAAAAAAAGAATTACATATAAAAGCATGGAAAGTCAACGTTGGTAGAGTGGAATTATATTTACTAGATTCTGATATTGAAGAAAATTCACAAGAATATAGACAAATAACTAAAACTCTATACGGTGGAGATCAAGAAATGAGAATTCAGCAGGAAATAATTTTAGGTCAAGGTGGAGTTGCATTATTAAAAACATTAAAAAAAGACCCTACAGTATATCATATGAACGAAGGACATTCATCTTTCTTAATATTGGAACTTATATATACTTTAATGAAAGAGAAAAAAATTTCTTTTCAAATGGCAAGAGATATAGTTTCCTCTAAGACTGTATTTACTACACATACTCCAGTACCTGCAGGTAACGATATTTTTCCACTTAGCTTAATTGAAAAATACTTTAAAGATTTTTGGAACAAACTTGGAATTTCAAAACAAGAATTTTTACAAATGGGAATGAAGCCAACTGATCAATTAGATACAGGATTTAATATGGGAATACTTGCCTTGAAAGTAGCTGGAAAAAAGAATGGTGTAAGTAAACTTCATGGTGCTGTTTCTAGAGAATTATTTGCAGAAGTGTGGCCAGAGATTGCAGCAAATGAATCTCCAATTACTTATGTTACAAATGGAATACATACTTGTTCTTGGGTGTCTAATTATTTAAAAGATTTATATAACAAATATTTAATTCCTTATTGGCAAGACAAAATATATGATGACGAAGTATGGAAAAAAGTATTAGATATACCTAATGAAAAATTATGGAAAGCACATCAGCAAAAGAAAGAAAAAATGTTGTCTTTTGTAAGAGAAAATACTATAAATAGATTAAGAAGATGCGGATATCGTTATGAAGAAATTATATCAATAGTATCAGGACTAGATGTAAATACATTAACAATAGGATTTGCAAGAAGATTTGCAACATACAAAAGAGCTACTCTCATTTTTAAAGACTTAGAAAGAATAACTCAAATTCTAAATAATAAAAATTACAAAATACAATTAATATTTGCAGGAAAAGCTCATCCAGCAGATAAAGAAGGCCAAGACTTAATTAAATATATACATGAAATTTCAATGAAGCCACAATTTAAAGGAAAAATATTTTTATTAGAAAATTATAATCTAGTTATGTCAAAGTATTTGGTTAGTGGAGTAGATGTTTGGCTTAACAATCCAAGAAGACCTATGGAAGCATCAGGTACTAGTGGACAAAAAGCCGCTGTTAATGGAGTTATTAATTTTAGTGTATTAGACGGATGGTGGGCAGAAGGATATAATACAAAAAATGGATGGATTATAGGAGACGATACAGAATATACAGATTATGAGACGCAAGATAAGGCAGATAGTCAAAGTATGTACAATACTTTAGAAAATAAAATAATACCTAAATATTATGATAAAGATAAAAATGGAGTACCTATAAAATGGGTTGATGTAATGAAAGAAAGCATAATTAGCTCTGGAGGAAAATTCAGTACATCTAGAATGCTAACAGACTATGTAGATAAACTATATATTCCTTTATGTAATTTATATCATAATTATTATTCTGACTTAGAAAAAGTAGGTCAATTTAATAACTGGAAAGAAAATCTATATAATAATTGGAAAAATATTGAAATTGAACAAAAAAATAATTTAAACAATATAACGTTAGATGCTGGTAATAATATTGAAGTAAATTGTAATATAAAATTACCTAATATACAAAAAGAAAATATAGAAGTTCAAGTATATTATGGAAGAATTTGTGACAATGGAGTTATAGATGATATTTCTATTATTCCTATGGAATTAAAAGAAGCAAATGATGAAAAAAGAATTTATACATATACAGCAAAAGTAAACTTAACGAATGGTGGAAATTATGGCTACACTTTTAGAGTAATGCCAAAACATGAAATGATATTAGACTCAGCAAACTTAAATTTAATAAAATGGATTACAAAATAAGAAAACTATAAATTCTTTTTTAAAGTAAAATTAATTTTTAATTATTATTAACATTTAAGGAGAATATAGATATGAAAAAAACTAAAATTATTTGTACTTTAGGTCCAACCGTTGATAATCCAGAAATTTTAGAAAAATTAATATTAGCAGGAATGGATGTAGCAAGAATAAACTTTTCACATGGAAATTATCACGAACAGCAGGATAGAATTGAAAATTTTAAAAAAGTGAGAGAAAAAGTTGGCAAACCAGTAGCTTTAATGTTAGATACAAAAGGACCAGAAATTAGAATAGGAAAATTTGAAAAAGGTGAAATTTGGCTAGACAAAGGGGATATATTTACATTAAAAGATGAAGAAATATTAGGAAACAAAGAAAAAGTGTCAATTACATATAAAAACTTACATAATGAAGTAAAAATAGGAACAATTATATTAATAAATGATGGATTAATAAAGATAGAAATAATCAAAATAAATGGATCAGACATTATTTGTAAAGTGATAGATGGAGGAAAATTAACAAATACAAAAAGTATTAATATTCCTGGAATGGAAATAAATTTACCAAGTCCAACGGAAAAGGATATTGAAGATATTAAATTTGGAATAAGTGCAGGATTTGACTATATAGCAGCATCTTTTGTACGTACACAACAAGATGTATTAAATATAAGAAAAATATTAAAAGAAAACAAAGGAGAAAATATAAAAATTATATCAAAAATAGAAAATAGACAGGGTATAAATAATTTTGATGATATTTTAGAAGTATCAGATGGGATTATGGTAGCAAGAGGAGATTTAGGAGTAGAAATTCCTATGGAGGAAGTGCCAATAAGGCAAAAAGAATTCATAAGGAAATGTAATAGGTCAGGTAAACCTGTTATTATTGCAACACAAATGTTAGAATCTATGACTCATAGCCCAAGACCAACTAGAGCAGAAGTAAGTGATGTAGCTAATGCCGTTTATGATATGGCAAATTATGTAATGCTATCTGGAGAAACTGCAATGGGTGAATATCCAGTAGAGTGCGTAAAAACTATGAGTAAAATTTGTGAAGCTATTGAAAAAACAGATGGATATGAGGTTTAATTAAAAAGAAAACAATAAAAAGTGGTTATGGAAGATCTCCATAACCACTTTTTTATTTAAAAAATTATGGAGATAAATAATTATATATTTTTCACAATTACCAATTTAATGTCATAAAATGTAGTATAAAACAAAATTAAGGAGGAAAATGAAACATGTTTAATTGTTGTAAAAAATGTTGTTGCCAAAATAATTATAATTCAGAAATCATTGAAACTTTATGTAATAATGTAGAAAATACAGAATGTAATTATGGTAATATGGAAGATAAATGCTGCTGTGAATGTGGATTTGATGAAAAAACTAACGTTTTTTCTTTAAACCCAATGTTAGGACAGAGTTATGTGCCAACACAAGAAATGAAAGAAACTTTTACACCTTGTTGTGGCTTGAAAATGGGAACAATTTTCCCAGAATTAGTAAGCCCATATGTACCTTACCAAAGTATGTCTGAAATAGAATATTTAAGAAGGACTAATAAAATTGGAGAGGGGTGTAATGAATAATGGAAGAAGAAAATAAAAATTGTAATTGTGGATTAAATAATATGATGAATAAAAATTGTAATTACACTCCTGAAGGAATAAATGCTGCTTTTGGTTATAATACTCAAGCAGAAATAAATTGTGATTGTGATAATATGAAAAATTCAGAATGTTCTAGAGTAGATATGTTAAATACAATTAAAAGTTTAAATTTTGCAGTTATTGAATTGAGCTTATATTTAAATACACATCCGGATGACAAAAAAGCTCTCTGTTTACACAGAGAATATACTAAACAATTAAAAGATTTAAAAGATAAATATCAAAAAGTTTATGGACCTTTAAGCATTTACTATCCATGTAATAAATGGAGATGGCTTGAAGAACCATGGCCTTGGGAAGGAGGAATTTACTAATATGTGGACTTACAATAAAGTATTAGAATATCCAGTAAAAATAAAATGTCCAAATGCAAAACTTGCAAAATTTATTATTTCTCAATATGGTGGCCCTGATGGAGAATTAGCTGCTTCTATTCGCTATTTATCTCAAAGATTTGCTATGCCAGATCAAATATCAAAAGCAGTTTTAAATGATATAGGAACAGAGGAATTAGCACACTTAGAAATGGTTGGTACTATTGTGCACCAGTTAACAGAAGGACTATCTGTAGATGAAATTAAAACAGCAGGATTAGGAGAATATTATACTGATCATGGGGTAGATGTATACCCTCAATCTGCTGCAGGAGTGCCATTTTCTGCTTCTGTGCTAGCTTGCAAAGGTGATCCAATTGCTAATTTACAAGAAGATTTAACAAAAAAGAAAAAAGGTAGAATAATGCAAAACACTAAATAAAGTCTAAATTAGAAACAAAGTTACATTAATATAGATCAAAAAAACATAAAATACTAAAAAATAATTGTAATTTACTATAAAGTAT
>CALXQH010000058.1 GCA_944390525.1 uncultured Clostridia bacterium
AGAGGGTGGGATTCGAACCCACGGTAGGCTACAAACCTACGCCAATTTTCAAGACTGGTGCCATAAACCAACTCGACCACCTCTCCACTTAGCTTCCAAATCTAGAAACCTTATATATAATAGCACATATAACTTATAATTGTCAATAGAAAATTTTAGTAAATTATTAAAAAGTAGTTCTATACTATTATTTTTAAGTTTTATTTACTTTAAATTAATTATAAATAAAAACTTTTATTTAATAATCTAATAATAACTTTTTTTATTTTATTAAATTTAATATTCTTTCTAATTCATCATTTGTAGAATATTGAATTATAATCTTTCCACTTCTTTTACCAGCATTTAATTTAACTTTAGTTCCAAAAAAACTTTGAAAGCTGTCTTCTATATCTCTACAAATTGCTTCCCTTCTTTCTTCATATTTTTTAGATACTTTCTTTTTATCTTGTACTTTTTTTTCTATATCCCTTACAGTTTCTCCTTTTTCTATAATTCTAAGCGCTGCATCATATTGCTTATCTGGTTCTGTTATGCAAAGTAAAGATCTACAATGTCCTTCATTTAATTTTCCTTCTATAGCTAGTTGCATTACTCTTTCGTCTAAATTTAATAATCTTAGAACATTAGTTACTGTACTTCTATTTAATCCTATTGTATCTGCGAGTTGTTGTTGAGTCATTCCATAATCATCTAATAATTGTCTAAATCCTCTAGCTTTATCTATAGGATTTAAATCTTCTCTTTGAATATTTTCAATTAGAGCTATTTCTTTATTTTTTCTATTATCATTATCTCTTACTATACAAGGCATTTCTTTTAAATTTGCTTTTTTTGCAGCTCTCCATCTTCTTTCACCTGCAACAATTTCATAATATCCATCTCTTTTAGTTACTATTATTGGTTGAATAATACCATATTTTTCAATAGACTTTGCAAGTTCTTCAATGGATTCACTAGGAAAATTTTTTCTAGGCTGATCTCTATTTGGCTCTATTTCAATAATTTTAATACTTTGTACTATCTCTTCTCCATCTTTTAATTTTCTTTCTTCTTCTTTTGTTAATTGATTTTCACTAAATAAAGCTTCTAATCCTCTACCTAATCCTGTTTTTTTCACTGCCATTTTATACTCACTCCTTTATTTGTTTTAATTCTAAGCTAAATGTTTTCCTTTTACTAAAGTTTCATTATTTTTTAAAAATTCTTTTACAAATTTATCATAACTTTTTGCACCTTTAGATCTTGGATCATAAATAGATATTGGCATTCCATAACTTGGTGCTTCACTTAATTTTACATTTCTTGGTATTACCGTTTTATACACTTTATTTTCAAAATATTTATTAACTTCTTTTACAACCTGATTAGACAAATTTGTTCTAATATCATACATTGTAAGTAATGCTCCTTCTATTTCTAATTCCTTGTTTAAATGTTTTTTTACTAAATTAATTGTATTTACAAGTTGTCCTAAGCCTTCTAGTGCATAATATTCACATTGTACAGGAATTAATACAGAGTTTGAAGCTGTAAAAGAATTTAAAGTAATTAATCCTAAAGATGGTGGGCAATCAATAATAATGTAATCAAAATCGTCTTTAATTAATTCTAATTTTTCTTTCATACGATATTCTCTAGACATCATTGAAACTAATTCAACTTCTGCCCCTGCAAGATTTATATTAGATGGACAAATATATAGATTTTTAATTTCTGTTTTTTGAATAATCTCTTTGCTTTCTACTTCATCACTAATAATCAAATCATATACAGATAATTCAACATTTTTATCAAGACCAATTCCGCTAGTTGCATTTCCTTGGGGATCAGCATCTATTAATAATACCTTTTTTCCTTTTTTAGCAAGTAATGTACATAAATTAATTGAAGTTGTTGTTTTTCCTACCCCTCCTTTTTGATTTGCAACTGATATAATTTTTCCCATTTTTTCTCCCTCCTTTTTGCTTTATGTAAACCTTTTTAGTGTTTTATAATAAAAAGGACATATTAATAATATAAGAATATTTTATTTCTGTCAATGAATTTTAAAAAAATAAAAAAAATAATCTAAAAATTATAAATTTCTAGATTATCTTTTTCTATTTTATAGGCTGTTTAGCCGGTATTCCCGCTTTCCTAGGGTATTTACTTGGTGTAGAATTTATCTTTTTTATTACAATAATTTTTCTTTCTATATTACTGTTTGGTAATATAATATCGTCTATTTTTTCTATTTCTCCTCCCAAGAGCTTTATAGCTTTTTCAGCTTCTTTGAGTTCTTGTTGTATATCGGCTGACTTCATACAAATACATATTCCTCCTTTTTTTACAAAAGGAAGCATATATTCTACTAAAACATTTAATTTTGCTACTGCTCTAGATATTACTATATCATAATTTTCTCTTTGCTCTTTTATAAAATCTTCTGCTCTACTATGAATAGCTTCTACTTTATCTAATTTTAAATTACTTATTACCGCTTGTAAAAAATTAATTCTTTTGTTTAAGGAATCTAATAAAATAATATCTTTATCTTCTTCTAATATTTTCAATGGTATGCCAGGAAATCCCGCCCCCGTTCCAATATCAAGTATTTTTTCTGCTTTTTTTATATATTTTATTATTGTTATACTATCAATAAAATGTTTTAAAATTACTTCTTCTGGTTCTGTAATAGCTGTTAAATTGATTTTTTCATTCCATTCCAGTAATAGGTTCATATAATTATAAAATTTATCTATTTGTGCATTTGATATATATACTTCTAAAGTTTTTGCCTTGTTTTTTAAACTTTTACCAAATTCTATTTTTTCCATTATATTTCCTTTCTTAATAAAGTATTTTACTTATGTTGTTCTAAATATATAAGCAATACAGATATATCAGCTGGTGAAACACCTGATATTCTAGAAGCTTGTCCTACTGAACTTGGTTTAATTTTATTTAGTTTTTGTCTAGCTTCTAGTCTTAAACCTTTTATTGTAGAATAGTCTATATTTTGTGATAATGTCTTTTTTTCTAGCTTTTTAAATTTTTCTACTTGTGCTTGTTGTAATTTTATATATCCTTTATATTTTATTTCAATTTGAACTTCTTCTTTTACTTCTGGTGATAAATCTTTTCTATTTTCATCTATTTCTTGTAAAATATTATAGTCTATTTCTGTCCTTCTTAATAGTTCTGCCATTTTTATACCTGTTGTAAGAATAGCAGAATTATATTTTTTTAATAAATTATTAACTTTCTCTGTAGGCTTGATTACTGTGGTTTCTAACCTTTCAATTTCTTCTTCTATTTGTTTCTTTTTATTTAAAAATCTCAAATATCTTTCTTCAGATATTAAACCCACTTTATATCCTATTTCAGTTAATCTCATATCTGTATTATCTTGTCTTAATAATAATCTATATTCTGCTCTTGATGTCATCATTCTATATGGCTCATTAGTACCTTTTGTAACAATATCATCAATTAATACTCCTATATAAGCTTGAGAACGGTCTAAAATTATAGGGTCTTTTTTCTTTACTTTTTGTGCAACATTTATTCCTGCTATAATTCCTTGGGCAGCAGCTTCTTCATATCCTGATGTTCCATTTATTTGTCCTGCAAAAAACATTCCTTCTATTTTTTTATGTTCTAAAGACAATTTAAGTTCAGAAGGATCTATACAATCATATTCTATAGCATATGCAGGTCTAGTAAATTCAACCTTTTCTAATCCTGGAATCGTACGATACATAGCAATTTGAACATCTTCTGGAAGAGATGAACTCATTCCTTGCACATACATTTCATCAGTATCTCTTCCCACTGGTTCAATAAATATTTGATGCCTTTCTTTGTCTGCAAAACGAACTACTTTATCCTCTATTGAAGGACAATACCTTGGTCCAGTACCTTTTATTTCTCCACCATATAATGGAGAACGATGTAAATTCTGTTTGATAATATTATGTGTTTCTTGAGTAGTATACGTTAAATAACAAGGTAATTGCTCCTTATCTTCTTCTATTTTATCTTCAAAAGAAAATGCTTTTGGATTTATATCTCCGTCCTGCCTTTCCATTTTAGAAAAATCTACTGAATTTTTATTTATTCTAGCTGGAGTTCCTGTTTTAAATCTTACTAATTCTATTCCTAATTTCTTTAAAATGTCAGAAAGTTTATTTGATGGAAAAACTCCATCAGGCCCGCTTTCATAAGATACTTCTCCTATGTATATTTTTCCTTTTAAATATGTCCCTGTGGCTAATACAACATTATCTACTTCGTATATTGCCCCTATATTTGTTTCTACCGATTTTACCTTTCCATTCTCTACCTTTATATCAACTATTTCTGCTTGTTTTAAGAATAAATTTTTTTGTTTTTCTAAAGTATGTTTCATTTCCATTTGATATTTTTTTCTATCAGCTTGCGCTCTTAGAGAATACACGGCAGGGCCTTTAGAAGTATTCAACATTCTAAGTTGAGTATATGTTTTATCTATGTTTTTTCCCATTTCTCCACCTAAGCAATCTATTTCCATTACTAGATGTCCTTTAGAACTTCCTCCAATATGAGGATTACAAGGCATATTTGCTACAGCTTCTAAACTTATGGAAAACAGTAATGTTTTTAATCCTAGTCTAGCTGTTGCTAAAGCTGCCTCACACCCTGCATGTCCTGCTCCTATTACTGCTACATCATATTTTCCTGCATTATATTTCATTTTTAACCTTCCTCGTTAAATTTATTTTTATTTTTAATTTTCAGTTTAGTATGAAACAAAAATCATTGTTTCATTAAACATTTTGGCATATTTTTATTTTTTAAATATTATTTTTTCGCTTATTTGTTTAATTTTTCATATTTTTATAATTACTCTTGTCTTTTTGTTAATGCTTTTAGTTTTTTCTTTTCACATTGCAAATCATATTGAAATATCATATTTAAGCACTATCTTGTTTTAACCTATAGGTTTATTTTCCTAAGCAAAATTTTGAGAATATACTATTAATAATATCTTCTGAAACATTTTCTCCTGTAATTATACTAAGTTCCTCTAACGCTTGTTTTATAGAAATAGCTATTACATCTATTGGCATATTTAGTTTTATTCCCTTTTTAGCTTCTTTAAGCATATCTATAGATTTTCTTATTTGGTTTTTATGTCTAACATTTGTTATTAATTCACTATTATTTATTTCAATTTCATTTAATTTAAACATTTTTAATATTTGTTCATATAAAGTTTCTATTCCTTCTTTTGTTTTTGCAGATATTTTTATAACTGGTTTATTTGCCTCTTTTATTTTTTTGTTTTCTTCTAAATGCTTGTCTTTTTCATCTATTTTATTTAATAATATAATTGCATTTTTATCTTTAATTACATTTAGTATTTTCAAATCTTGTTCTTCTAAATCTTTTGTATTATCAAATATACTAAGAATCATATCCGCTTCATTGCATAATTTTAAAGCTTTATCTACTCCAATTTTTTCAATTTCATCTTTAGTATTTCTAATCCCCGCCGTATCTATTAATTTAAGAGGAATCCCTTGAATTTGTATCATTTCTTCAATAGTATCTCTTGTAGTTCCTTCTATTTGGCTCACAATTGCTCTTTCTTCGTTTAAGATAGCATTTAATAGAGATGATTTCCCTGCATTTGGTTTTCCTAATATAACTGTACGAATTCCTTCTTTTAATACTTTTCCGCTATTAAAACTGTTTTCTAATTTTAATAATTTTTTCTCAATTTTTTCTAATTGTTTTGTAGTTTTTTGGTTTGTAATTTCTGGCACTTCGTCATATTCAGGATAATCAATAGAAGCTTCTATATCAGCCATTATATTTAATAATTCTTCCCTTATTTCTTTAATTTTTTTAGACAAACTACCTTCTAATTGTTTAAAAGATGCTTTGGCTTCTTGACTACTTTTTGCATTTATCAAGTCTATAATACCTTCTGCTTGAGACAAATCTATTCTACCATTTAAAAATGCTCTTTTGGTAAATTCCCCTGGTTCTGCCATATTGGCTCCAGCTAATAAGCACTGCTCTAATATTCTTTGCTCAACAATTATTCCTCCATGTGAATTTATTTCACACATATTTTCTGTAGTATAGCTTTTTGGCTCTTTAAAAAATGATACCAATACTTCATCTATTTTTTCTTTTGTTTTTAAATCTACAATATAACCGTATTTCATAGTATATCCTGGTATATCTTTTATATCTTGTTTCTTTTTTGGTATAAATACTTTTTCTAATATATTAAAACAGTTTTTACCACTCATTCTAATAATTCCTATTCCACCATTTACTATGGGCGTTGAAATTGCTACTATTGTTGACATTTTTTCTCCTTTAATTATTAATTTTATAATGAATTTATATTTTATTAAAAAAATCAAAGCTAGAATTAGTTAATTAAACTAAAATCCGAACTTTGACTTCCGATTTTTATTGTTTTTTTGTTATAACAACCTTTCTATATGGTTCTTCTCCTATACTATAAGTTTTTACTCTTTTACTATCTTGTAATCTATTATGAATAATTTTTCTTTCATACGCAGACATTGGTTCTAAAGTAACTTGTTTTCCTGTATTTATAACTGTTCTAGTTAATTTATCAGCAAGTTCTTCTAGTGCTTTTTTTCTTTTTTCTCTGTATCCTTCAATGTCTAAAATAACACGCACTTTATTTTCTGATTGTTTATTAGCTATTGCAGATAAAATAGTTTGCATAGAATTTAAGGTTTCTCCTCTATATCCAATTAACTTCCCTACTTCTTCTCCTTTTAATATAATATAAAAATAATCTTCATTTAATGAAATTTCATATTCAATATTGTTTATTTTAGAAATAAAATCTTTTAAAAACTCCTCTAAATTTGCTTTTATTCTTTCTTTAACTTCTGGTTTTAGTTCTACTTTTTTTTCTGTTTTCTTTTCCTCTATCTTAAAACTATTTTCTTCTATATCTTTTTTTAATGTTAACTCTACTTTTACTATTCTAGGTGTTAATATATTAAAAAAGCTTCTTTTTTCTTCATTTTCTAAAACTTTTATTTCTACTTTTTCTTTAGATACCCCCAATTCTTTTAATCCTTTTTCTATAGCATCATTCGTTGTTCTTCCTTCTACAATAATACTTTTAGTCATTAAGAGATTCCTCCTTATCTTTTTCTTTGTCAATAAATTTATTTATAATTAATCTTTCTATAATCATTAAAACGTTACTTATAAACCAATATAGTGCTAATCCTAGCGGTGCTATAATAGCAATCATTACAGACATTATTGGTATCATATACATCATGCTATTACTCATTTGTTGCATTTGTTCAGTAGGATCTATTTCCTGTTTTTCTTCATTATTAGAAACAACTATATCTTGTTTTCTTTTCTCCTTTTTTTGTTTAGCTGTTGTTATTTTAATTGAAATAATAGATGTTATAACATATAAAACAGGTATAATATAAACTCTCCAATCTTCTAAGCTTTGTGTTGGAACCTTGCTTAAATCTATTCCTAAAAATTCCATATTTAGTCTTAATTGATTGTATTCATTTTGCTTTTGTTTTAATTCTTCTCTGTTTTCTATGGTTTCTTGTTCTAATAAAGAAGAAATTTCATTATACTTATTTTCAGCATAATTAATAACAGCTATTTGAATATAACTGTTGTTTTGGTTACTTCCATTTTCTTTCATTTCAGATGTATATTTATCAATTAAATTTGAGTCTATTCTTTTCATATATGTTAGTGGCTGACTAACTAGCCAAAATACAGATAAAATAATAATTAATTGTAATATTGATGTTAAACATCCACTAAACGGACTCATTTTTTCTCTTTTATATAATTCTATGGTTTCTTGATTTAATTTTTCCGGATTATTTTTATATTTTTTTTGAATTTCTGTCATTTGAGCTTGAAGTTCTGTTGATTTTTTCATTGATTTTTGTTGTTTTATTGTAATAGGTATTAAAATTATTCTTAATAAAATAGAAAATACTATAATTGCAATTCCATAATTATTAAAAATACCATATAACCAATTTAATACTATTCCAAAAAGTTGTGATATAAAACCCATAAAATCCTCCTTAATTTAAAGGATCATAACCTCCTCTTGCAAAAGGATGACACCTTAATAATCTTTTTATACCTAAATATGTTCCTTTTAAACAGCCATATTTTTTTATTGCTTGAAGCATATATTCCGAGCAACTTGGATAAAATTTACAATGTATTCCAAATAATTTAAAAATTGGTGAGATTACTTTTTTATAGCCTTTTAATAAAAAAATTAAAATATTTTTCATTTATAAAAGACCTGCCTTTATAAATATATTTTCCATGTCTTTTTCTATAATATGAAAATCTACCTGTTCTACAGAAAATTTTTTATTCCATAAAAAAACAATATTATAACCCTTACTTAATTTTTTTTCAATTAATCTATAATTTTCTCTAATTTTTCTTTTTAATAGATTTCTTTTTACTGCATTACAAGTTTTTTTAGCTATTGCTATCCCAAATTTATTAATTTTTTGCGAATTTTTAGTTATATATATTGTTATTTGCTCTCCAATATAAAAATTGCCTTTTGTTAAAACATTTTGAAACTCATAATTTTTTTTTAATGTTTTCATTTTTTTCATCAAAATCACTCAATTCAAAAAAGGTCACTATTATTTACGTGACCTTTATTTTTACGCACTTAATTTTTGTCTTCCCTTTGCACGTCTAGCTTTTAATACATTTCTTCCAGATTTTGTTTTCATTCTTTTCATAAATCCATGCTCTTTTTGTCTTTGTCTTTTTTTAGGTTGATATGTTCTTTTCATTTTATTAGCACCTCCCGCATTTTTTCTTATTTAAAACCCAAATGGATTAATTTCAAATTATAATCTTTATTATTATACACCTATCTTATTGTTTATGTCAATACACATAAACAATTTTTACATTTTATTTTTTATTCTATTGACTATTTAATTATATTTTTGATATTATATACTAACATAGGGAAATAAGGTCTTTATGAAGTCTTAAAAATTTATATTATTATGTTAATAATTTTAAGTTTTTGCTTATTTACTAATGTTTATGAAGTTTACTTTTCCACAGTTGTGGAAAACTTTGTGGAAAACTTTACGTAATAAATTTAAAATTTAATTATATATTTCTGAAGGGATTGAATGAGTAATGCAAAATGCTGAAACAAACGAACTATTAACAAAAGCAAAAGAATTATTACAAACAGAAGTAACAGGAATTTCTTATAATACTTGGATTAAAAATATTGAAATTGTTTCCATTAATGAAAATACAATTAATATTATGGCTCAAAACATTGTCCATAAAAATATGCTAGAATCTAGATATTTATCTTTATTAAAAAATACTTTTAGTTTTATTTCACATAAAAATTATGAAGTAAAAATAGTTTTAGAAGAAGATTTAGTAAAGCAAAAATCTCTTACATCTCAAGAAACTTTTTCTAGTACCTTTAATTTAAATCCAAAATATACTTTTGATAGTTTTGTTGTTGGAGGAAACAATTCTTTTGCACATGCAGCAGCTTTAGCTGTAGCAGAAGCTCCTGCTACAGCGTATAATCCATTATTTTTATATGGTGGAGTGGGGCTTGGCAAGACTCACTTAATGCATGCTATAGGGAACGAAATTTTAAAAAACAATAAAAATGCAAATATTTTATATGTTACTTCTGAAAAATTTACGAATCATTTTATTAATGCTATAAAGGATAATAAAAATGAAATGTTTCGTAATAAATATCGCAATATAGACGTTTTATTAATAGATGATATTCAATTTATCGCTGGAAAAGAAAGAATTCAGGAAGAATTTTTCCATACCTTTAATAGTTTGCATGAAAGTGGAAAACAAATAATTTTATCTAGTGATAGACCTCCAAAAGACATACAACCATTAGAGGATCGTTTAAGAACTCGCTTTGAATGGGGGCTTATTGCAGATATTTCTAATCCAGATTATGAAACCCGTATGGCAATATTAAAAAAGAAGGCACAGTTAGATAATATTATTATAGAAGATGACATTTTATCTAATATTGCAACTCACATAGATACTAATATTAGGGAATTAGAAGGAGCTTTAAATAAATTAGTTGCTTTATCTTCTTTAACTAATAATCCTATCACATTAGAATTATCAAATAAGGCAATTTCGGATGTAGTTTCTCATCATAATAAAGTACTTTCTATAGAATATATACAAGAAGTTGTTGCTAAATATTTTAATATTACAGTAGAGGATTTAAAAGGTTCTAGAAGATCTGTAGATATAGCTTATCCTAGGCAAATAGCTATGTATTTTTGTAGAGATGTTGCCAATATTTCTACTCCAAAAATAGGACTAGCTTTTGGTAAAAGAGATCATTCTACTGTAATGCATGGATGTAATAAAATAGCAAATGAAATTAAAGAAAATACAAATACTAAATTAATTGTGGAAACTGTGAAAAACTGTTTATTTTCAGATTAGGTCTTTAAATTAAAATAAAAGAAAATTTTTTTAAAAACTATGTTTGAAAAATATACGTTTGCAAAAATAAGTTGTAGTTCTTATTATATAAATCTTATATTAGATATCCACAAACATGTGTGAATTTATTGTTGATAACTTGTTAATAAGTCTTTTTCCACACAAAAGAAAAAATTTTGTAAATAACTTTTTTAGTTATCCACAACTTTTTCAACAAAAATTTTACTAGGGATTTATGAGTTTAATTAACTTTTCCACATAATCCACAATACCTACTATTACTACTACTATTAATATTTATTTATTATATATATAAAGGAGACGAAATAAAAATGAAAATTGTTTGCGAAAAAGATACTATTCTTAAAGCTATTAATTCCGTAACAAAAGCGGTTGCTTCAAAAACAACAATGCCTATATTAGAAGGAATATTAATTCAAACAAATGATAAAGAAGTTAAATTTACAACCTATGATTTAGAAATAGGTATAGAATATATAATGGAATGTACTGTAAAAGAACAAGGAGCTACTGTAGTTAATGCTATAATGTTTAGTGAAATTATTCGTAAACTTCCAGATTCAGAAATTAATATTACTATTAACGAGAATAATTTATTAGTAATTGAATGTGAAGGCTCTTTATATAAATTAGCCACTATGAATCCAGAAGAATTTCCAGAATTACCTAAAATAGATATAGAAAATTCTATAGAAATTGAACAAAATAGTTTAAAAGATATGATTAAAAAAACCATATTTGCAGTTAGTACTGAAGAAAATAGACCAATTTTTACAGGCTGTTTATTTGAAATTAAGAATAACAAGTTAAACGTAGTAGCTGTAGATGGATTTAGACTAGCTTGGAAAAGTAGATTTTTACAAACAAAAGTAAATGATTTTTCAGCAGTTATTCCGGGAAGAACATTAAATGAAATAAATAAAATATTAAATGATTCATTTGATACTATTAAAATAGGAGTTTCTAAAAATCAAGCACTATTTGAAATGGAAAACTGTAAAATAGTTACACGTTTATTGGATGGAGAATTTTTAAATTATGCTAGCGTTATTCCTCATAATTGGGAAACAAGAATTAGAGTAGATAAAAATAATGTGCAAAATTGTTTTGAAAGAGTAAGTCTAATTTCAGCATCTAGTATAGAAAAAGAAAAAAAATATCCTGTTAGAGTAAATATTGAAATAGGGAAAGTTACTATTTCTTGTACAAATCAAACAGGAGATGCAAAAGAGGAAATATTTGTAGAAACAGAAGGCAAAAATTTAGAAGCTGGATTTAATCCAAAATATTTTTTAGATGCTCTTCGTGCTATTGACGATCAAGAAGTATTTATAAATTTTGGTTCAAGTATTTCACCTTGTATAATTAAATCTATAGAAGAAAATGGAGATTACGTTTATATGGTGCTTCCAATTAGAATGAAAGAGTAAATTAGAAAATATAATAAGAAAAGAAAAAGGTATATAAATGTACATAAAAAAACTAAAAATACAAAATTTTCGTAATTATAAATATCAAGAAATTGAATTAAATCCCCATATTAATGTTTTTTATGGAGATAATGCACAAGGAAAAACTAATATTTTAGAAGCAATTTTTATAAATGGGTTTGGAAAATCTTTTAGAACTTCTAAAGAAAAAGAAATGATAAAAATAGGAGAAGATTTTTTAGAAACTAATGTTGAATATCAAAAGTCGGATAGAAATGGAAAAATAAAAATAATAATTAAAAATAAAAAACAAATTGAAATAAATCGGAGTAAAAATAAAAAAATTAAGTCAATTAATTGGTAATTTAAATTTAGTTATCTTTACTCCAGATGATATTCAAATTTTAAAAAATGGACCTACTGAACGAAGAAGATTTTTAGATATGATGATAAGTCAATTAAGACCAAACTATGTATATATTTTAAATTTATATTTAAAAACTTTGGAACAAAGAAATAATTATTTAAGGCAAATAAAAGAAAATAATAAAACTGAAAATTTGTTAGAAATATGGAATGAAAAATTAGCTGAATATGCAGAAATTATTTGTAATTATAGAGCACAATTTATAGATAAACTAAATGATAAAATACAAAAAATTCATAAAGAAGTAACAGAAAAAAAAGAAACATTAGAAATTAAATATATAACAGAATGTGAAGATAAAGAAAAATATTTATCATTATTAAAACAAAGAACAAAATTAGATATTATAAAAGGATATACAACAAAAGGAATTCATAGAGATGATTTTAAATGTTATATAAATAATAAAGAGATTGAAAGATATGCTTCACAAGGTCAACACAGAACCGCTATTCTTTCTTTAAAATTAGCTGAATTATATGTTATTTATGATGAAATAGAAGAATACCCAATTTTATTACTAGATGATTTTATGTCTGAGTTAGACAAAAAAAGAAGGGAAAGTTTTTTAAAGTATATAAAAGATACTCAAGTAATTATAACTTGTACAGATAAAATAGAAATAGATAATCTAAAAGAAATTAAAATGTTTAATGTGTGCAACGGAAGTATTATTTGAGAGAGCTTACAAAAATTAAAAATTTGTGATATTATAACAAAAGAAATAAGCATAAATATTTGGAGGTTAAAAAATGGAAAAATTTGAACACGAATATGGGGCAGATCAAATTCAAGTACTAGAAGGATTAGAGGCTGTAAGAAAAAGACCAGGAATGTATATAGGAAGTGTGTCTATAAGAGGATTGCACCATTTAGTATATGAAATAGTAGATAACTGTGTTGATGAAGCACTAGCAGGATATTGCACACAAATAAATGTAGTTATTGAACCAGGGAATATAATAAGCGTAGAAGATAATGGTAGAGGAATACCAGTAGAGATACATCCAAAAACAAAAATTTCTGCTGCAGAAACTGTTTATACAAAACTTCATGCTGGAGGAAAATTTGGAGGAGATAGTGGATATAAAGTATCTGGAGGACTCCATGGAGTAGGAGCATCAGTCGTTAATGCATTATCAAAATGGACAGAAGTAACAATACAAAGAGATGGTGGCTTATACCAAATGAAGTTTGAAAAAGGAAAAACGGTACAACCGTTAACTAAAATAGGAGAATCTAAAAAAAATGGGACAAAAGTCAGATTTTTAGCAGATGATACTATTTTTGAAACCTTAGAATATGAATATGAAACTTTAGAAACAAGATTTAGAGAAATGGCATTTTTAACAAAAGGATTAAAAATTATTATTACAGATTTAAGAGATTCAGATAATTTAAAAAAATCAGAATTTTATTTTGAAGGTGGACTAAACTCTTTTGTTGAATATTTAAGTCAGAATAAAGAAAAAATTCACTCAAAACCTATATATATTGAAAAAGATGGAGAAGTACCTGTAGAAATAGCTTTTCAATATACAACAGCATATTCAGAAAATATTTATACTTTTGTTAATAATATTAATACTATAGAAGGAGGAACGCATTTAGAAGGTTTTAAAAGAGGATTAACAAAAGCATTTAACGATTATGCAAGATCACATAATTTACTAAAAGAAAAAGATCCTAATTTATTAGGAGAAGATATACGTGAAGGAATTACAGCGGTTATTTCCGTTAAAGTAAAAGAGCCACAATTTGAAGGGCAAACTAAAACGAAATTAGGAAATAGTAATGTAACAGGAATTGTATCTAGCTTGGTAAATGATGCCTTATCTACATTTTTAGAAGAAAATCCAGGAGTTGGAAAGGCTATACTTGAAAAATGTATAAATGCTTCTAGGGCAAGAGAAGCCGCTAGAAAAGCAAGAGAATTAGTAAGAAGAAAAAGTGCTTTAGAAACATCTACTTTACCAGGAAAATTAGCAGACTGTAGTAGTAAAAATCCTGAAGAATGTGAAGTATATATAGTAGAAGGAGATTCTGCAGGAGGTAGCGCAAAACAAGGTAGAGATAGAAAGTTTCAAGCAATTCTTCCTCTTTGGGGTAAAATGCTTAATGTAGAAAAATCTAGAGCAGATAAAATATATAATAACGATAAATTGCAACCTGTTATTTTAGCTGTTGGAGCAGGTATTGGGAAAGATTTTGACATTACAAAAATTCGTTATGGGAAAGTAATTATTATGGCTGATGCTGATGTTGATGGTGCTCACATTAGAACTTTATTATTAACATTTTTCTTTAGATATATGAGACCATTAATTGAAAATGGAAATGTTTACTTAGCACAACCTCCATTATATAAGCTATCTAAAAAGGGAATGGAAGACATTTATTGTTATACAGATGATGATTTAGCAAATACTTTTAAAGAATTAGCTGAAAAAGGTATTTTTAGAGAACAGGTAGGAATTCAAAGATATAAAGGACTTGGGGAAATGAATCCTGAACAATTATGGGAAACTACAATGGATCCAGAACATCGCATATTAATTAAAGTAACTATGGAAGATGCAATAAAAGCAGATGCAATATTTACACTTCTTATGGGAGATGAAATTGAACCGAGAAGAAAATTTATAGAACAAAATGCTAAATTTGTTAAAAATTTAGATATTTAAATTAATAGCAGGTAAAGAGAAACTCTTACCTGCTATTATTAATAAAGCTAATATTAATCTACAGCTAAAACTCATACACCTAGTTTTTAATCTAATGTATATTACTATACAAATAAACTATACACCAAATATACAAATCAGTTGCTCGACTATTAAAATACACATAATAACTGCATTCATCCTATAAGGACTAAAAACAATCAAAATAAATATACAAAAATAATCTTAACTTTGAATATATTACCTATATTTTTACCCATATAGTTGAATTTTTATTCAAACAAACAAAAATTAATACAGATTAAATACAAACAATATACTCTCATCGCCGACCTATTATCACCTAAGCTTAATTAAGCAATAATAAATCTTTGCTCGAATTTTATAAAACTAAAAAATAACCCTATAAAATTCTTAGTTCAACTAATATTAACCTTATACTCTTATTATGTAAAAAAAATTTTTTTTTATGCATAGAAAATATTGGAAAGTATTGTCGAATTGTGACATACGATTTTTATTGACTTTTTTTTTGAAAGATAGTAAGATAAAAACAACAATATTTATTTTTATCTATTATTTTTTTCTATTAATATTTTTTTCAAATTTTTATTTCTTTATTTTTTCAATAATTAAAAATAGCAGAGGTGATAAAAAATAAACACAAAATTCAAAAAAGTGCAAGAATGGCTTCCATATACAAACATATTAGAAAATGGAATTATTAAATTAAAAAATAATGAATATATTAAAATAATAAAAATAAGTCCAATAAATTTTAATTTAAAATCACAACTAGAAAAAGAAGCAATATTAAATTCTTATAAAATATTTTTAACAACTTGTAATTTCAATTTTCAAATATTAATTCAAAGTAATAAAGAAGACTTAAGCAAACATATGTCAAATATACAAACACAATTAATTCATGAAAATAATTTTATTCAAGAAATTTCTAAAAAATATATCCAATATATAAAAAAATTAAATTATAATAAAAAATCTTCTTAAAAAAATTTTTATATTATTTTAAAATATAAAAATAAAAATAAAGAAAATTTAAATCTTGAAGATTATGTAATAGAAGAATTAAATAATAAATATTTAAAAATAAAAGATTGTTTATCAAGATGTGGAAATATAGTAACAGATTTTAATAATAAAAAACAAATAATAAATATTTTATTTTCTTTTTTAAATTATAGAATGTATTTTAATGAAAATCAATAAAACAAAAAGACAAAAATAAAAATAGAATTAAAATTAAAAAATTTAATAAAATAATTAAATTTATATAAAATAAAAAATAAAATACTAATATATAAACTCAAAAAGACTTCGGAATAAAGGAAAAAGAAAAAATAATAAAAATAGAAAAAGAAGACGAAGAAAGTATACATAAAACATAAAAATAAATTGTTTAAAATAAAAATAATTGAAGAAAATCTTTAAAACAAACAAATTGACAAAAAATAAAAGAAGGTGGTAATATTCAAAATATATTAAATAAATTAATAAAAAATAAATTACAAAAAAATCAAATGGATTTTTTAAAAGGTACTTTTTCAGATAAAGATTATTTAAGTCCATCTTATATAAATATTTCTCCAAAATATATTGAAATAGATAATATATATTATTCTACTCTTATTATTACAAATTATTTTAGAGAACAAACAGAATTAATATTAAAAACAATTATAGATACAAATATTAATTTAAATATTTCTATTTTTTATGAAAAGCAAGACACATATAAAACAATAAGAGATTTAACATATTATATTGGAAATGTAGGAGTAGATTTAAAACAAAGCAATCAAAATAGACAAGATATTGATATAGCAGCATTTACATATAATGATGCAAAATATATTAGAAAAGAAATGCAAGTTAACAATGAAGAATTATATTTTTTATATATTTATGTAACAACGTTTTCTGATGATTTAAAAGAATTAGAAAATCTATTAAATAAATTAGAAGGAATTATTCAAAGCAAAGGAATGCAGACAAAAAGGGCATATTTTAGGCAAGAACAAGCATTTTTGACAACCAATCCATTAATGAATAATTCTATAGATTTAAAAAATGCAGCAAAAAGAAATATTTTAACAAGCGGTTTAGTTTCCACATATCCTTTTATTTCTTCAGCTATATTTGATGAAGAAGGAATATTTATAGGAACTAATATTTATAATAATTCTTTAGTTTTTATTGACAGATATAATTCTCAAAAATATAAGAATTCTAATATTTGCATTTTTGGAACAAGTGGAGCAGGAAAGTCTTTTTATACAAAATTATTGGTATTAAGAAATAGATTGTTAGGTATAGAACAGTATATTATAGACCCAGATAGAGAATATGGCATACTTTGTAAACAATTAAAAGGTACTCTTTTAAAAATAGGACCAAATTCAGATACATTTATTAATATTTTTGATATTAGAGAAGAAAATTTAGAAGAAAATGAAAAAGGGTATCTAGCAAATAAAATTGGAAAATTAATAGGTTTTTTTAATTTAATTTTTGGAAATTTAAATGAAGAAGAAAAAGCCATATTAGAAGAAAAATTAATTCAACTATATAAATACAAAGGAATTACATTTGATGATGAAACATTATATAAAAAAGAAAAAAATAAAATAATAATTAAACCAATATTTAAAAACACATATGATATGCCAAGACTAGAAGATTTTTATAATTTGTTAGGAAAAGATAAAAAAACAAAAAAATTTCAAATAAAATTAATTCCTTTCGTAAAAGGATCTTTGAAATTTTTTAATAATTATACAAATGTAAATTTAAATAATTCCTTAATAATAGCAGATATTTATGAATTAGGTGAAGATAATTTAAAATATGGAATGTTTATTTTTATAGAACTATTTTGGAATAGAATAAAAAAGGATAGAAATAAGAAAAAAGCTATTTACTTAGATGAAATATGGAGACTGATAGGAATAACTTCTAACAAAGATGTAGCAAGTTTTATTTACAAGATTTTTAAAACAATAAGAAAATATGGAGGAAGTGCTGTTGCAATTACACAAGATGTATCTGATTTATTTAGTTTAGAAGATGGAATATATGGAAAAAGCATTTTAAATAACTCAGAAATAAAAACATTTTTTGCATTAGAAGAAGAAAATATAAGAATATTAGAGCAATATACAAATTTGTCAGAAAAAGAAAAAATAGAAATAAAATCTTTAAAAAGAGGAGAATGCTTAATGTTTATAGGAAATGAACATACATTAATAAAAATTGAGGCAGCAGAATTTGAAAAAGAAATTATTGGAGGAATAAAAAAAAATGAAGAAAATAGTTACAGCAATAAAAAATAATATATTAAATCAAAAATTAAGAGAGGAAAGTAATATTGAAATAATAAAAGATATTCAATATAAAGAAGGAATAATAGAATTTTTAGAAAAAGAAAATAATATAGATTTTTTAATTATTAGCGAATTACTACCAGGAGATATAACAATAAAAGAACTAATAGAAAAAATAAAAATAATAAATTCACAAATTCAAATTATTTTATTTTTAGAAAATAAAAATAAAAAATTAGAAAATTATTTTTATGAAAAAGAAATTTGTTTTATTTTTTATAATAATCAAATTGAAGTTAAAGAAATAATTGATTTTATAAAAAATAATAATAAAAACATAAATAATCAAATAAAAAAAGAATTAAAACAAGTATTATTAGAAAAAGAAAAAAATAATAATCAGAAAAAGGTAATAAGTGTTACTGGAAATAATGGTGTTGGAAAAAGTATTTTTACGATAAACTTGGCAAATTATTTAAAAGATTATAAAGAAAAAATACTAATTATAGATTTTGATATTTTAAATAATAGCTTACATACAATTTTAGGAATAAAAAAATATCCAGAAAAAATTAGAAATAAAATAAAAAATAATAATTTATTAAAACAAATAAAAATAGAAGAATTAATAATAAAAATAAATTCAAAAATAGATTTAATATCAGGAATTAATTTATTGTTTGATTCTAAATATAAAATTAGTAGTGAAAAAATAAAAAATATTTTATCAACATTAACAGAAAAATATAATAAAATAATAATTGATACATCTTCAGAGTGTTTTTTTGACTATACAAAAGAAATTTTAAAATATAGTAATTTAATTGTTTTTATTACAGAAGCTAATATATCAGAAATAAAAAAATCAAAAAATTTATTAAATATATATATTAATAAATGGAATATACCTAAAGAAAAATTTTATATTTTATTCAATAAATATAATAAAAATTCAATAGATATTTCTATTCTAAAACATATTTTTTCAGAATTTTCTATATTAGGAAAATTATCTTTTAATTCCCAATACAATTTATTTATAAATAAAAATTATTATAAAAATTTAAGTGATAATTTAAAAAAAGAATATTTAGATATAAATAAAAAAATAAATTAAAAAGGAGAATAATAATATGGAGAATGAATTGATATTAAATAAACAAAATTTAAATCAAAATGAATTAGTAAAATCAGAAGAACAAAAAAGTTTTTTAAATACTACTGTAGGAAAAGTAGTAAATACAGCTATTGATTTAGGATTAAGATGGATTTTACCAGATTTTTTAGAAAATCAAATTATAGATATAAA
>CALXQH010000059.1 GCA_944390525.1 uncultured Clostridia bacterium
ATTTGATAATGGATTAATTAGAAATTTTATTAATGAAGATAAATATGATAGTATAATATACAAAGCAATATATAACCATAATAAATACAAAATTGAAAAAAAATTAAATGAAAAGGAATTATTACAATGTAAAATAATTCGAGATGCCGATAAACTGGATAATTTTAGAGTAAAAGAAAAAGAAAAATTAGAAAATATGTTTCCTAAAATATACAAAGAAAAAACAATAAACCATGAAACTGTTAGTGAAAAAGTATATGAAGATTTTATGCATCATAAATGTATAAAATTAGAAGATAGAAAAACAATTATTGACTATTGGATTTGTGTTATTGCATTTATATTTGATTTGAACTTCAATATATCTTTACAATATGTAAAAGAGAATAACTATATAGATGTTTTAGTAGATAGAATAGAATACAAAAACAAAAATACGAAGCAAAAAATGGAAGATATAAGAGAGTGTGCAAAAAAATATATAGAGAACAGAAGTAATTAAAATAGAAATTTGAGACTATAAAAAGTAACAGATAACTTAATTTCTGTTACTTTTTAATATGGCTCTCCGTGTTGGACTCGAACCAACGACCTATCGGTTAACAGCAGAGCGCTCTACCAACTGAGCTAACGGAGAATATTTAAAAACTAAACTTATTATAGTATACATTATTTCAAAGTGCAATACATTTTATACAAAAAATAAAAAATTTTCAAATATTTAATATATTGCTATTTATATAAATTTATGATATAACTACTAGGAGAAGCAAAATTACAGTAACGATTAAGTAAAAAAAGTATAAAATATATTAAGGTGAGATTGTATGAAAGAAGAAACAAAAAAAATATTAGAGAAATATAATCAACAACATATTTTAGAATATTTAAAATTATTAACAGAAGAAGAAAAAAATGAACTAGAAAAACAAATATTAACAATAGATTTTGAACAATTAAAAGAATTATACGAAAGTACAAAAAGACAGCCTAAAATAGAAGAAAAAAAAATAGAACATATACCATACATAGATAAAGAAAAAATTTCAAATAGCACGAAACAAGAACTAGAAAAAATAGGAAGAAAAATCATATCTTCAGGTGCATATGCAGTGCTTACTATGGCAGGGGGACAAGGAACAAGACTAGGACATATAGGTCCAAAGGGTTCATATGCAATAAATACTAAAAATGGAACAAAGTATTTATTTGAAATTATTATAGATACTTTAAAAAGAGCAAAAGAAAAATATGGAGTTACTATTCCTTGGTATATAATGACTAGCAAAGAAAATAATAATGAAACACTTGAATTTTTAGAAGAACATAATTATTTTGGGTATGATAAAACAAAGGTAACCTTATTTTTACAAGGAGAGTTGCCTTTAGTAAATATAGAAGGAAAAATTATATTAGACAAAGAAAAAAAGATTAAAGAGGCAGCAAACGGAAATGGTGGGATATATAAAGCTGTTAAAAATTCAGGATTACTAGATGAAATGAAAAGAGATGGAATTGAATGGATATTTATTAGCAATGTAGACAATATTCTTTCTAATTTCGTAGATCCAATATTATTAGGTTTAACAATAAAAGAAAACAACAAAATTGCTGCTAAATCTGTCGCTAAAAATGATCCTTATGAAAAAGCGGGAGTTTTTTGTAAAATGAATAATAAAGTTAAAGTTATAGAATACATAGATTTACCATCTGAAATGGCAGAACAAAGAGATGAGAATGGTGAGTTAGTATATGGTGAACTAAACATTTCTACTTACTTATATAATCGTAGTATATTTGAAGAATTAGCAGAATTTAAACTTCCTTATCATGCAGCTTTCAAAAAATCTGCTTATTTAGAAACTACAGGAAAAATTATAGAGCCAGATGAACCTAATATATACAAATTTGAAGCATTTATATTTGATACATTTGTAAAATATAATAATATTACTATATTAAGAGTAAAAAGAGAAGATGAATTTGCACCTGTAAAAAACCGCACAGGTGTAGATAGCCCAGAAACAGCCATAAAGTTATATAACGAATTTTATAAGGAGGATTAAAATTATGCAAAATGTAATTGGTTTAGTAATGGCAGCAGGTACTGATGACAGAATGAAATCAAAAAAATCAAAATTAGCACAAGAATTATATGGTAAAGCAGTAATAAAGAGAGTAGTAGATAGTATAAAAAAAGCAGGAATAGAAAAAATTGCAGTTATAGTAGGAGAAAATAAAGAAGAAATAGAAGGAATATTAAAAGATGAAGTTACATATTTAGAGCAAAAAAAGTGTTTAGGAACAGGGCATGCAATTATGCAAGCTAGTAGTTATTTAGAGGGAAAGAAAGGAAAAGTAGTAATAGCAAATGGAAATATTCCTTTAATTAAACCTGAAACTATAAAAAAATTAGTAGATAAATCTATAAAAGAAGAAGAAATAGCAACAGTAGTTACAGGAATTTTAACTGAACCAACTGGATATGGAAGAATAATTAGATTAGATAACAAAATTTCAGAAATTATAGAAGAAAAAGATGCAACAGAAGCACAAAAAAGAGTTTTAGAAGTTAATGCTGGATTATATTGCTTTGATATTGAAGCTATAAATAAAACGATAGGAACATTAAAACAAAACAGTATGGGATTATATTATTTAACTGATGTTATAAAAATGTTTAATGCAGGAGGTAAAAAAGTAGGTGGATTACTACTAGAAGATAATACCGAGATTTTAAGTCTTAATACTAAACTACAATTAGAAATGCTTAGTAAAATTTTAAGAATACGTATAAATACTATGCATATGAATAATGGAGTAACTATTGAAGACATGAATACTACATACATATATGATGATGTAGAAATTGGTATAGATACAGTAATTCATCCAAATACTACTATAAAATCAGGAGTAATAATAGGAGAAGAATGTAATATTGGACCAAATGCATATATTAGAGAAGGTTGCAAACTTGCTAATAAAGTCAAAGTAGGAAGCTTTGTAGAAATTAAAAAAGCTATAATTGGAGAAGGTTCAAAAGTGCCACATTTATCATATATAGGAGATTGTGAGATTGGTACAAAATGCAATATAGGTTGTGGAACTATTACTTGTAATTATGATGGAAAGAATAAATATAAAACGAAAATAGGAAATAATTGTTTTATTGGGTCAAATGTTAATTTAGTTGCTCCTGTCACTTTAGGAGATCATGTATTAATTGCAGCAGGATCTACTATAACACAAGATGTGCCTTCAGAAGCACTAGGTATTGCAAGGCAAAGACAAACTAATAAAGAAGAGTGGAATAAAGGAAAATAAAGAAAGAAGTAAAAAACAAAAAATAATTTTTTTGTTTTTTACTTCTTTTTGTTATTGTTGTTCGCCAGGTATAAAATAATCTACAACACCATATACTATAGCACCTATTATAGCAGCTACCCAAGATACAGTATAACCTGCTACAAAATATTGTGTTACATATAATACTACTGCTGAAAGAACAAAACCTACAAATCCTTTACCAAAAGAACTAGCATGTAAGCCAGTAAATTTAGTAATTAAATAGTCTATAATAGTAAGAACAATTGCAGCAGCAGCTAAAGCCCAAAAACTATTAATTCTAAAACCAGGTGTAAAAAATGCAGTTATAGCTAATACTATTGCTGCTGTTATTAATCTTCCTACAATTTGCCAAACCATATTTGTAGTATTAGATCTTGTTTGAGTATCTGTTTGGTTATTTGACATGTCTAAAACCTCCTTATTTTAAAAGTTTTACAATGCAACATGGTTTCATAATTTATTATAAACTAAAAATAAAAATTTATTCAAATAATGAATAAATTTATTTTTTTAGCTCAAAATTATATTATAATTTATAGAGCTATTTTAAAAGAAAGGTAAAAAATGTTAATTACATTTATAAGAACAATTTTATTATATATATTAGTATTAGTTGTTATGAGGCTAATGGGAAAAAGAGAAATAGGTCAATTACAACCATTTGAACTCGCTATTTCAATTATGATTGCAGATTTAGCTTCTATTCCAATGACAGATGTAGGAATACCAATTACAAATGGTATAATACCAATTTTAGGATTATTATTAATGCATTTATTGATTTCTGTACTAAACTTGAAAAGCGTAAAAGGTAGAGAAATTTTGTGCGGAAGACCAACAATTTTAATATATAGAGGAAGAATTGATGAAAAAGCGTTAAAAAAAGAGCGCTTTACAATAAATGAATTAGAAGAAAGATTAAGAGGAAATAATGTAGTAAACCTTGGCGATGTAGAATATGCTATATTAGAAACTAGTGGTCAAATAACTGTTATACAAAAGCCCAATAAACGAGCTACTATTCCAGAAGATTTTAATATAGAACCAGAATATGAAGGTTTGCCTTATGACTTAATAATAGATGGTAAAATTATGTACGAAAATTTACAAAAAATAGGGAAAAATGAGAATTGGCTAAAAAATGAAGTGAAAAAATTTAATATAAAGCCACATGAAGCATTAATAGTTACATTTGATGGAAAAGGTCAAATTTTTTGCCAAAAAAAAGAAGAAAAATAAGACGGAGGACTGTATGTATAAAGAAATAATAATTACAACAGTTATTATTATTCTAATTATAATTGGAAATATAATAATACAAAATAATACTAATAAATCAGCAGAAGCTATTATAAAAGAATTAAATATTTTTAAGCAAAATATTACAAAATCAAACCTAAAAAAAGAAGAAAATATAAATAGCATAGAAAAAATTATGAGTTTATGGAAACAAAAATCAGAAAAAATGGCATATTATATAGAACATGATGAACTAGAAAAAGTAGAAACAGAAATTACAAAATTAAAAGCAAATATTGAAGCGGAAGAATATTCTTTTGCTATAGAAAATATAGATACATCTATATTTATAATAGAACATATAAAAGATAAAACTGCTTTAAAGATTGTAAACATATTTTAAAAGTAAAAAGATAGAGTATAAGCTCTATCTTATATTATTCTAAAAACTATTAGACTTAAAAATACATAAGCATATTTATATAAATTTTTTGAATGTAAGTTTTTTCTAAAATGAATAGCAGTTTCTCTAATAGCACTATATTTGTCAGCAAATGTAACTATTAGTGTTTCTTTATAATGTGGAAGTTTTATAGTGACAGGCCACATATGATTTACTATTACATCTTTTTCAATATTATTTAAATTAAATATTTCAGTAGCATTTTTTAAAGCAATTTTTGGATGCATAAATGCATGATAACTATTCCAAGATTTGTCTTTTTTTACATGTGTATGCCAATCATATAAAAATAAATCATGAAGCATAGCACCACGGGTAGCAGATATATAATCTAATTTTAATTTTTTACAAGCAATATAAGTATAATAAGCAACTTGCATACAATGTTTATAACAAGAAGTATTAGCATGTTGATTATAATTTTTCATCTCTTGTACTTTAGCATTTTTTAATAAATCTTCTATAATAGAGAAAAACTCTTGCGTAGAAGAAGTACCAATAATTAAATCTTTTGCAAAATCATATAACATTAAATACAATCCCCTTTAAAATTAATCCTATTTTAATTATATCATAAAAATTTAAAAATAGCATTATTTTTTGTAAAAAATCTTATTATATTATAATATAAAACACAACAAATTGACATAAAATAAAAAAAGAGATATAATAGAAACAAGCCAAAATTTGGCTATAAAAAATTTTAGGAGGTTCTTCTTATGAAAAGAGGAAATCTAATTACTATTGAAATACCGCTGGAAGAAACTCAAATTCTACAATTCTTTTTTAGAAGCAAAGAAAGAAGTGAAAAATTTCAACAAGTCTTGGAAAGTAAAGATGTTAAAGAGGTCTGGGAAAAGACTAAAAGATACATATTGCATAGCTTTATTGATGTAAAAGAAGAAGAAATTTTCCCTAAATGCGAAGATATTTTAAAAATTCGGTATGTTATAAAAGTATTTTTAAACTCTGTAGAAAAACTTTTAAGAAAACAGGAAAAAAGAACCTTTGAAGAAATTATGCTTGATGAAATAAACAATGAAAACATGAGAGAAACGGTGGCAGAAATAAGAAAAATAAGTTCTTTACTTAGTTTCTTAACAGATCTTTTTGAGTAAGACGCAGAACCTATAAAATTAATAAACCTAAACTAAAAAACACTGCAAATGCAGTGTTTTTTATAAATTTATTTCAAAAAACCGTTTATGATTTGTTGCTCTGCTTCTTTTTCTGAAAGACCTAATGACATAAGTTTAATTAATTGTTCTCCTGCTATTTTACCTATAGCAGCTTCATGTGTTAAATTAGCATTAATGTTATTTGCTGTTACTTTTGGAGTTGAAACAACTTTAGCGGTATCCATAATAATTGCATCACATTCTACATGCCCAAAACATTTATTATTACCATTTATATTAGATATAAATTCTTGTTTAGAGTTTCCTTTTGCAACAGAGCGAGAAGCAACACTAACACTAGAATTTTCTCCATTTAAATCAATATTAAATATTGTTTTTGCAAATTGATTTTCAGAAGTCATTATACGCTCTGAAATTAATAAATTACTGTTAATACCAAGATTGCCTTTAGTTTCTCTAATTGTAGAAGAAATGCCATTAATTTGAACAGTTTCCATTTCTAAAGTAGAACCATTATCTAGGTATACTATTGTTTGAGGGTTTAAAATCTTATCTCCGCTACCATTTCCTTCACCATAATGTTTTTCTATATATTTTACTTTAGCTCCTTTAGATAAATGAAAAGTGTGAATTCCATCATGTTCAGCGGTTTCACAATAATTGTTATGAATACCACAACCTGCAACAATTACAACATCGGCATTTTCTCCAACATAAAAATCATTATATACAATGTCATTAAAGCCTGCTTTAGTTAATATAACAGGAATATGAACACTCTCATTTTTAGTATTTGACTTTATTATAATATCTATACCAGGTTTGTCTTTTTTAGAAACAATGTCTATATTAGCTGTAGTATTTCTTCCAATACTTTTTCCATTTTCTCTAATGTTATATGCTCCCATAGGAATTTTCTCAATATCTGCTATATTTTTTAATAAATTTTTTTCTATTAAATTAAATTTATCATCCATATTTATTTATTACCTCCTTTTTCAACCATTACTTTGCAAGGCTTAGAAGTAGAATTCAAAAGAAGAGGAAGCACATTTTCTTTTTTTCCCATTGCTTTAACTTCTCCGTCAGAAAGTAATATTATTTCATCTGCTATATTTAATATTTTTTCTTGATGAGAAATAATTACAATAGAAGAATTTTTAATTTGCTTGTGCATTTTTTCAAAAATATTAATTAAACTATTAAAACTCCATAAATCAATACCAGCTTCGGGTTCGTCAAAAATAGTAAGTTTTGATTTCTTTGCAGCAAGCATAGCTATTTCAATACGTTTTAATTCTCCTCCAGAAAGAGAAGAAGAAAGCTCTCTATTTAAATAATCCTTTGCACATAAGCCTACATCAGACAAATAATTACAAGCTTCACCTAAATTAATTGTATTTCCAGAGCTAAGTTCTATTAAATCTTTAACAGTTAAGCCTTTAAATTTAACAGGCTGTTGAAAGGCAAAACCTATACCTAATTTAGCTCTTTGTGTAATACTAATATTAGTAATATCTTGTCCATTAAATAAAATACAACCAGAATCTGGTTTTAAAATTCCCATTATAATTTTAGCAATTGTAGATTTACCAGAACCATTTGGACCAGTAATAGCTATTAATTTACTATTATCTATTTTTAAACTAATATTGTTTAAAATTTGTTTATTATCTCTAAAAAAGTATATATTTTTTAATTCTAACATAATTACTCCTTTTAATTAACTTTTTCAAATAATAATTTTAACATAAAAAATAAAAAAAAACAACCTTTAAAAGGTTGTATAATTAAATAAAAAAACCGTTTTAAATTATTAAAAATAAAACTAATAAATAATAACAATAAAATTACAAAATAATATTTTGACAAAAAAATTAATAAACTAGGTATATAACTATATTCATTTTTAATAAAATCTTTGAATAACATTATTAAAGTATAAAAAATAAAAATAAAAATAGGAATACTTAATATATTATTATAAATAGCGCCTAAAAAATCAAAATGCAAAATACATATAAAAGCTCTAGTCATACCACAAGCAGAACAAAAAAAGCCAGTAATTGATTTGAAAATACACATTACTGGCTTTAATAGAACTAAACATAAAAAACTAAATAATATAATTAAAATAATACCGCTTTTTACTTTGTTCATAGTATTAATCCTTTAAAGGATTTCCATTTCCATCAACATTTATACTACCTGTTAAAATAAGGATACCTTCAATTAATCCCCATATAGAAGAAACAAAAGTTAATGTAAAACAACTTAAAACAGAAATTAATAATTGTGCTATAGCTTTACCTGTATATCCTAAATAAAAGTTATGAACTCCAAGCCAACCTAAAAATATACCTAATAAACCAGCAGCTATTTTAGATTTAGCATTAGGGTCTGTATTTACACTGGAATTAGAATTTACATTAGTAGTATTTGAGCTTCCTGAAAAAGTTTTTGAACATTCATCACATAAATCTTTACCATCATCTATGGGTTTTCCACATTGCTTACAAAACATAAATAAAACTCTCCTTTATAATAATATATTATACTATAATTATACAATATTCTACTAATTTTGCAATATTTTTATATAAAAATTATTAATATATTTTTTTGAAAAATATATCTTGTAATATATATGTAAAAATGATATCATTTAGAAATGATAAATATAAAAAAAATAGGAGGTAAAGTCATTGGAAAAAAGTGAAATCTATAAATTACTAACAAAAGAACTTAATACAAGTATAGTAAAAATAGATGAACCAATGAGCAAACATACCAATTTTAAAATTGGTGGAAATGCAGATATTTTTGTAACAGCAAAAACTATAGATGATATACAATCTATTTTAAAATTAACAAAAGAACATCAAATACCACTTACTGTATTGGGAAATGGTAGTAATGTATTAGTATTAGATAAAGGAATAAGAGGTATTGTATTAAAAGTTGCCTTAAATAATTATACAATAGAAAAGAAAGAAAGTTATGCAAAAATAGAAGTAGAAGCAGGAGTTCTTTTAGGTATGCTGGCACAGATATTATTAAAAGAACAAATTGCAAACTTTGAATTTGCTGCAGGTATTCCAGGAACAATAGGTGGAGCTATAAAAATGAATGCTGGAGCATATGGTGGAGAAATAAAAGATATTGTAAAAAGTGTAACATATTTAGATGAAAATGCTAATTTGGTAACAATTTCTAATGAAAAATGTATGTTTTCATACAGACATAGTATATTTTTTAACAAAAAATGGGTTATAGTAAAAGCAATATTTGAATTACCTTATGGGAATACAGAAGAAATAAAACAAAAAATGGATGAATATGCACAAAATAGAAAAGAAAAACAACCAATTCATTTACCTTCAGCAGGAAGTACTTTTAAAAGAGGAGAAGACTTTATTACAGCAAAGATAATTGATGAATGTGGACTAAAAGGATTTAGAGTAGGTGATGCACAAGTTTCTACAATGCATGCGGGCTTTATAGTTAATATAGGAAATGCGACAGCAACAAATGTTTTAGAAGTTATAGAACATGTAAAACAAGTTGTATTAGAAAAAACAGGAAAAAAAATTGAACTTGAAATTGAAGTATTAGGAGATTTATATAAAGGAGTGAACAAATAATCTATGAAAGGCTTTTTTAAATGGTTTAGTAATGCTGCAAAAATGAAAAGATGGATAATATTAATTTTAATAGGTATAGTTTTAGCTTGTTATGGAATGTCAAAAATTTTAATAAATGAAAGACTAGACTTTTTACCTTTAATTAAAATTATTGCTTGTTTTGTTGTTGGCTTTATTTTTGTTATTCTTGGAATGATACATATGCAAAAAAGAACTTTAGAGCTTTTAGTTCAAGAAACTGACAATAGGGTTGAAAATGCTAATGCAAAAATAAACACTTTGATATACAATAAAAAAATATATGATCAAGGTCCTAAAATTGTAGCTATAGGAGGAGGAACAGGATTAAACTCAGTTTTAAAAGGACTAAAAAATTATACAGATAATTTAACTGCTATTGTTACAGTATCAGACTATGGAGAAATTATACCAGAATCAAGAAGAGAATTAGATGCAATGCCGTTAGAAGATATTAAACAAAGTTTTGTAGCTTTAGCAAAAGATGAAGAATTGATGAATAAATTTATGAATTTACAATTTACAAAAGGTAAATTAAAAAATTTATCTTTAGGAGATATCTACTTATTAGGAATGAATGAAATAAGTGGAGAATTTACATCTTCTGTAGAAAAAGCAAAAGATATTTTAAATATTACAGGCAGAGTATTACCTGTAACTTTAGAACCTATTCATATTTGTGCAGAACTGGAAGATGGAACTGTTATAGAAAGTAGAGACAAAATACCAGAAATAGTGAATTCAAAAACAAGTAAAATTAATAGAATATTTATTAGTCCAACTAATTGTAAAGTCGCTCCTGGAGTTATTGAAGCTATACAAGAAGCAGATGCTATTGTTATTGGACCAGGAAGTTTATATACAAATGTTATACCAAACCTTCTGGTAAAAGGTGTGGCAAAAGCTATTAAAGAAAGTAAAGCTTTTAAAATATATGTAAGTAACATTATGACAGAGCAAGGACAAACAGATAATTATACCCTATCTGATCATATAAAAGCAATTAATGATCATGCTGGTAAAGGAGTAATAAAATATTGTATTTACGATACAGGAGAATTAATACCGGAATACATTAGAAAATATAATATGAAAGGTCAAGAAGTAGTAGAAATAGATGCAAGCAAAGCTAAAGAACAAGATGTGTATTTAATGCAAAGGGACATTTCGTTTGTTACAGGAGACTTCATAAGACATAATCCAGAAGCTATTGCAGCGTCAATTATCCAATTGATTTGTGATGATTTAAAATTTAAAGATATGCAAAACGACACAAAATATATATTATTAAATGATAGACTAAAAGAAGCAAAAAAATCGCTAAAAGAAAACAACAAAAAGGATTTTATACCAAAAAAGAAAGAAGCAAAAAAAGTAGAAAGTAAATTTAAGAGAAAATATAAAGAAAGAATAGCTTCTATTAAAGAATCTGAAATAAAAATGAAAGTAAAAAATGGAGAACCTATAACGAACGAAGAATTAAGTAATATAGAAGCTAAAAATAGTATAGAAAAGCATAAAAAAGTAAAAAACAAATCTAAAGGAAAAAGAAAAAAAGACAATAAAAAAATAAAATTTAAAGAAAAGTTATTTAAATAATATACAAAAGTTGATGGGAGAAGAATACAAATGAAGTATGAAAAAGATAAATTAACACTGGAAAATGGAATAAAAAAAGAATGGATTGTAACAAATGGAATAGGAGGATACAGTAGTTCCACTATATTAGGAATTAACACAAGAAAATATCATGGATTATTAGTAGCTGCTCTAAGCAAACCGGGAGGTAGAAGCTTAATACTATCAAAAGTAGATGAAAGCTTTGAAAGCAATGGAAAAGAATACCCTTTATATTCTAATATGTGTAAAAATTATATATCTAAAGGTTATCAATATTTACAACAATTTGAAAAAGAATATATTCCTATCTTTACATATGAAGTAGACGGAGCGATTATAAAAAAATTTATTTGCATGGAATATGGAAAAAATACTGTTTGTGTCTTATATAATATAAAAAACAATGATAAAAGAACTAAATTTAAAATAGCTCCAATAATTAATTTTAGAGATTTTCATACTGTTACACCAAATACTAAATTTAATTTAAAACAAGAAAAGCAAGATACAAGAGTAAAAATAGTAATTAATGAACATTATCAAACTCCTATTTATATGAAAATATCAGAAGGAAGATATATAGAACATAATGATGATACATTTAACAATATGTATTATTTAGAAGAAGAAAAACGTGGACAAGCAGCTGAAGAAAATTTAAGTGTTTCAGGAGTTTTTGAAGTAAAATTAAGAGCAAATGAAGAAAAGTATATTACATTTATTTGCTCATTGGAAGATAATATAAATGAATTAGATGGAAAAGAAATAATAAATAAAGAAATTAGCCGTATTACTGGAGAAGTATATGATTCATACTTATTAGATCCAAAATGGGAATATGAAGAAAAGTATAAAACTTTAATAAGAGATTACATTATAGCTTCAGATAATTTTATAGTATATAGACCAGCTTTTGCATTATATACAATTATAGCAGGATACCCTTGGTTCTTAGATTGGAGTAGAGATACTTTAATATCTTTTGAAGGTATATTATTAATACCAAGAAGATTTAAAAAAGCAAAAGAAGTTTTATTAACTTGTATACGAGATATTCAGTATGGATTGGTACCTAATGGATATTCAGAATATGATAACAGACCATTATATAACAGTGTAGATGCATCACTACTATTATTTGAACAAGTTAGAAAATATTTAGCTTATACACATGACTATGAATTTTTGAAAAATCAATTATATGATACTTTAAAAAAGGTAATAGAATCGTATATTAATGGAATTGATTTAGATGGAAATAATATTCATTTAGATTTAGAGGATGGATTATTATCTTCAGGAACGCCAAATACTCAAAATACGTGGATGGATGCAAAAATTGGAAATTTGGTTGTTACACCAAGAAATGGAAAAGCTGTAGAAATTAATAGTTTATGGTATAATGCACTTAAAATAATGGAAGATTTTGCAAAATTATACAAAGAAAAAGAATTAGCTGAAAAATATAGAAACTTAGCTAAAAAATGCAAAAAAAGTTTTGTAGAAAAATTTTACAATAAAAAAAGAAAAAGCTTAGATGATGTAATAGGAGACAAAAAAATAAGACCAAATCAATTATTTGCATTAGGACTATATTATCCGGTAATAGACTGTAATTCTGAGATAGCTAAAGAAATATTACAAACAGTAACTAAAAAATTACTAACTCCATATGGATTAAAAACATTAGCAAAGGGAGAAGATTATTATAGAGAAATATATGAAGGAGACCAAATAAAAAGAGATATGAGCTATCATCAAGGAATTACTTGGCCTTGGATATTGGGTATATATTCAGATAGTTTTAAAAATATTATAAAAACAGAAAAAAATAAAACAAAGAAAAAACAATTAGAAGAAGAATATGCTAAATTTGTAAATAATTTGGAAGAAACATTTTACAATGAAATGTACAATCGTTCAACAGTAGGAAATATTAGTGAGTTATATGATTCGGCAAAACCTTATGAAGCAAAAGGAGCATTTGCACAATGCTGGTCTGTAGCTGAAGTCTTTCGTATTATTACTCAATTTCATAATAAAGTAAAGAAAGAAGAATAAAATGAGAATATTAGGAATAGATCCTGGATTTGCTATTACAGGATATAGTATTATTGATTATATAGGAAATAAATTTAAATTAGTTACATCTGGTGCAATACTTACAAAAGCTGGAGAATCATTTCCACAAAGATTATTAAAGTTGAATAATAGTTTAGAAGAAATTATAGAAACATATAAACCAAATGCTATTTCTGTAGAAGAATTATTTTTTAATAACAATGCTAAAACTGCTATAAATGTAGCACAAGCAAGAGGGGTTATTCTAGTAGTAGGCTGTAGAAAAGGAATACCAACATATGAATACACACCGTTGCAAATAAAACAAGCTGTTGTAGGATATGGTAGAGCAGATAAAATACAAGTACAAAAAATGGTTAAAGCAATATTAAATGTAGAAAAATTACCAAAATTAGATGATACTACAGACAGTATGGCAGCAGCAATTTGTCATGCTCACTCTGCTAGATTTTCAGAAAAATTATAAATATTAGAAAGGAAAAATATATTGGTACGCTTATTTTATGGAGAAGAAAATTATTTACTAGAAAATACAATAAAAAAAATAAAGAAAGAATTTCAAGAACTTATATTAGGCATAAATTATATACAAATAAATGAAACTAACGTAGAAGAATTAATACAAGATTTAGAAACACCTGCATTTGGTTTTAATAAAAAATTAATTATAGCAAAAAATACAGAACTTTTCAAAAAGGAAAAGAAAACATCAATAAAAGTTACTAAAAAAGAAAAATTAAAGAAAGAAAATTTAACATTACAAGAAAAGATAGCTAAATATTTACAAGAAAATCAAGAAGATATAGAAAATACAATAGAGCTTATATTTGTTGAACAAGAAGTTGAAAAAAATAAATTATACCAAATTATTGAAAAAATAGGGCAAATAAAAGAATTTCCTTTATTAAAATTACAAGATTTAATTATAAATCTTAAAAAAATTTGTGCTGCATATAAAGTAAATATTGATGACAATATTGCAAAATACTTAATAGAATGCTGTGGTACAAGTATGCTAGACTTAATTAACGAAGTTAGAAAACTAATTGAATATAAGGGAACAAATGGAAATATTACTAAAGAAGATATAGACATTCTTTGTACAAAACAAATTCAAGCAATTATTTTTGACCTAACTGATAATTTAGGAAAAAAAGAAATCAATAAAGCTTTGAATATATATCAAGGACTAATTAGTAATAAAGAGCCAATACCAAAAATATTAATTACCTTATATAACCATTTTAAAAAATTATACATTATTAAAATAGCAGAAAAATATAATCAAGATGTAGGCATAGCAATGAATTTAAAATCAAATCAACTATTTTTGGTTAATAAATATACAACACAAGCTAGATATTTTAAAGAACAAGAACTTAGAAAAATATTAGAGGAACTTATAAACTTAGATGCTAATTATAAAACTGGATTAATACCTATAGAAATAGGACTAGAAGCTATATTATGTAGATACTGTTCAAAATAAAATATTTAGAAAGGTAAAGAAACATGGGATTTATATATGAAAGAAAAATAAATTACTACGAAACAGATAAAATGGGAGTAGTACATCACTCTAACTATATTAGATTTTTAGAAGAAGCTAGATGCGAATGGATGTCAAAGAATGAAATGCCATTTTCAACTTTAGAAAAAAATGGAGTTACAATTCCTGTATTAGAAGTAAATTGTAATTATAAATATCACGTTACTTTTGATGATGTAATACTAATTAATATGACTATTACAGAATATACGGGAGTTAGAATGACTGTAAAATATGTTATAACAGAAAAAAGCACAGGAAATATTGTACTTTTAGGAGAATCAAAACATTGTTTCACAGATAAAAACTTGAAACCTATAAATTTAAAAAAGCGTGTACCAAATTTTCACGAAAAATTTGAAAATTTATTAGAAAAAGATAAATTAAAGTACATTTAGGAGGAAAATAGTGTTAGAAAATAACATTCCACAATTTTTAATAAAATTATTAGAAAAACAATATGAAGACAACATAATAGAAAAAATACTAGAAGGATATAAACAAAAAAGATATGTAACTTTAAGAGTTAACACTATAAAAAGCTCTTGTGAATTGATAAAGAACAAACTATTACAAGAAAATATAGATTTTGAAAAAGTGTCTTGGTATAAAGATGCTTTTATAATAAAAAATGCCAATGAAAATGATATTAGAAAATTAGATATTTATCAAAATGGACAAATATACTTACAAAATCTTTCCTCAATGTTGCCACCAATATTATTAGATCCAAAACAAGGAGAAAACATTTTAGACATGGCGGCAGCACCTGGAAGCAAAACTACCCAAATAGCAGCCATAGCAAACAATAAAGTTATGATAACAGCTTGTGAAATTAATAAAGCTCGTAGTGAAAGACTAAAATATAACTTAGAAAAACAAGGAGTAAACTGTAGTTATGTAATGCTAACAGATGCTAGAAAATTGGATAATTTATTGTCATTTGATAAAATATTATTAGATGCTCCTTGTAGTGGAAGTGGCACAATTTATGAACAAGATAAAAAGTTAAATAAAAATTTCACTCAAAAACTTATTGAAAAAACCTCAGAAACACAACTAACTCTATTAAAAAAAGCAATTAATTTATTAAAGCCAGGAGGAGAAATGATATATTCAACTTGCTCTATTTTAAATTGTGAAAATGAGGCAATAATTGAAAAAGCATTAAAAGGAACAAAAGCAAATATTATTCCAATTGATATAGAAAAATTAGAAAACATACCATATCTTCCAGTAAAAATACCAGGAACAATATGTGTGTGTCCAAGCAAACTATTTGAAGGATTTTTTATTGCAAAAATTAAAAAACAATAAAACACAGAGGATACTTAAGTATCCTCTGTTGATGATTTAATAAAATCAATTTGTGCATTTATCTGTGTAAGAATTTCTTCACAGATTGCTCCTACGTTGGAGGAATTGAAAGTAATAGAAAAATCTTTCAAATAAGGATTGTTTGAATTTTGAAAAGAGCTAATATACTTAAGTTCATTTAATAAAGTGTTTTCATTGACATTTGAAGAATAAAGCTTCTTTATCTGATTAACTCTCCCACGAATTTCACACAAATCCATAATTGCCTGCTGCTGGTAAGTGTTGCCAACAATTTCTTGTATTTGATCGCTAAATTTCTCATCAAACTTTTTATTTAAATAATAATTGTAAGAGAGAAAAAGAGGGCCTAATGTTATAGCTAAAACTATAACTAACAAGAAAAGTTTTGATGCTATCCGCCTTCTAGAATTCACTTAGAAAACCTCCTTTAGTAGAATATATAGTGTTTTGGAACTTTGTTCCAGTAAATAAATTATAACATATTTACATAAAAAAGTAAAATAAATATAATACAACTTGTTTTTTGTATAAAAATAGTGTATAGTGGAATATAGAAAATAATAAAATAATAGGAGATATAAAAATGATACAAAATAGACCAGAATTATTAGCACCAGCAGGGTCATTTGAAAAAGCGAAAATAGCATTTATGTATGGAGCTGATGCAGTATATTGTGGGACAGGAGCATTATCTTTAAGAAGTAGAGCAGAAGTAAACAATAATGACTTAGCTAAAATAATTAAATATGCACATAATATAGGAAAAAAAGTATATGCAACAATTAATATATATGCATGGGATAGCTATTATGAAGAAATAAAAAAACAAGCTAAAATGTTAAATGAATTAAAAGTAGATGCAATAATAGCTGCAGATGGAGGAGTTATAGATATACTAAAAGAATATGCTCCAGATGTAGAAATACACGTAAGCACACAAGCTAACATAGTTAGCTATCATACTGCAAATTTTTGGTATAAAAATGGTGCAAAAAGAGTTATACTAGGCAGAGAATTAAATAAGAACCAAATAAGAGATATTAAAAATAATATACCTAAAGATATGAGCGTAGAAATATTTGTACATGGAGCTATATGTTTCGGTTATTCAGGAAGATGTTTTTTAAGTGATTTTTTAGCAAGCAGAAGTGCTAATTTAGGAGACTGTGCACAAAGTTGTAGATGGGCATATAATGTATATGTTGAAGAACATAACAATCCAGGAAATTTAATGCCAGTAGAATATGATGAGCATGGTACATATATTTTTTCATCAAAAGACTTATGCTTAATTAAAGAAATTCCAGATATAATAGATATGGGAATAGATAGCTTGAAAATAGAAGGAAGATTAAAAACAGAATACTATTTAGCATCTGTAGTAAATGCATATAAAAATGCTATAGACGATTATATTAAAGATCCTAAAAACTATGACTATACCAAATATCTAGCAGAACTAGAAAAAACTAAAACAAGAGGACTAACTACTTTTTATTTCAATGATAGAAATAACAAAGACTTTCAAGAATATGAAGGAAAACAATATAATCCAAATTATGAATTTGGAGGAAAAATATTAGAAAATTTAGAAAATAAAACTATAATTGAAATAAGAAACAAGTTAACAGTTGGAGACACTATGGAAATTTTAATTCCTGAGAAAATAGAACCAATAGAATTTAAAATAGAAAAATTATGGGACTCAGAAACTGAAGAAGAAATAGAAACAATAAATCCAGGAAAAGCATGCCAGACAGTTTTAATGAAATTACCAATTGCTACAAAAAATGGTTGGATTTTAAGAAGAAAGAAATAAAAAGAAGTAAGTAAAACTTCTTTTTATTTTTTATCTTAAATTTTCAATTTTTTCAAGTTTAAAGCTTATAAAAAAACTTAATAAAAATAATATAATAGAAACAAATCCTTCTAAATTAAAATTAAATCCAGGATAGAGAATTAAAATAGAACCTAGCACAAACCCTATAATTCCATAAAAAGTTTGTGGATAATACTTATTTAATAAAAATTGTATTATTTTTAAAAATATAATACAGCCCAACACAAGACCTATTCCCATAGGAAACAATACAGCTAAATTTAAGCTTGCAACAGAAGAAATATAAGTGCCATAAATACCTAAACACATTAAAATAAGACTACTACTTATACCAGGAACTACTATACCAATAGACATTAAAAATCCAGCAAGTACTAAATAAAAAAAATAATTTTGTCCGAAATCTAAATTAATTAATTGTGGTAAAACATATTCTAACCTAATAAATAAAATGCCTAATAAAAGAGTAAATAGAAAGTATATTAAATAATGTAACCTAAAACCATTCAATTTGTTAGCTCTTTTAAATAATATTGGTAAACTACCTAAAATTAAACCTATAAAACAAAAATTAGTAGGAATAGGATATATAGTAAGCAAAAATTTTAATAATTTACTAATAAGAAGAACTCCTACAATTCCGCCAAGAGCAATAGGAAAAAGAAAAGAAAAATGTTTCTTAAAATCATTAAATATATTTAAAATGCTATCAACTAATTTTTCATAAATTCCAAAAATTACGCAAAATACACCACTACTAATACCAGGAAGAATAGCTCCACTACCGAGCAATAATCCTTTAAAAAAATCTAATAAAAATCTCATAAAAAAATTCCTTATTATAAAAAATAGTTATTTAAACAATATTCAAAAAAATCAAAAAAATTCTTAAAAAATATTGACAAAATATAATATAGCATTTATAATATTATTTGTTCATACAAAATGCAGGTGTAGTTCAATGGTAGAATTCCAGCCTTCCAAGCTGGCTATGTGGGTTCGATTCCCATCACCTGCTCCATAATGCATTTTCGTCGAACCACTTTAAAATATTGATATAAGTAAGTTTGAAGAAAATTAAAAGTGAATATCAATCACATCTATATAAGTCGATTTAATCGGCTTTATTTTTTGTTTTTTAA
>CALXQH010000060.1 GCA_944390525.1 uncultured Clostridia bacterium
TTTGATTCTCCAGTTATAGTTTTTAGCCATAACATCAACCGCCCTTTCATAAAGTATATATTCTTAAAACTGCAACATACTGTAATTTACAGTATAACTTTATTATAGCATAAATGGTAAAGATTGTAAATGATTATGTACACAAAACTGTTAATAAGATAAAGCATAGCGACAAATTACAATTTTTCAATTACTTTATACAAAAAAGTATAGAGTAATTTTTCTTTTTATGATAATATAATAAAAATAAAATTTGGAGGAATGTTTTATGAAAAAGAAAGTTTTAATTAGTATAGTTATTATTGTAGTAATCCTATTAGCAACTTTTGGATATTTTATTGCTAAAGATTTATTGCAAGAAGAAAAAATATTATCAGAGTTAGAAGAAATAAATATTATGGTAAATTCAAGTAATATTAATATTGATGAAATAAATGCAAAACTTAATTCAACAATAACTAATGGAGATTATGCTATAGTTGAACAAGCATTTAAATCATTTCTAAAAGATAGTTTTAATACTAGTATTAAAATAGCTGAATTATTAAATGATGAAAGAATTACAACTATTTTAACAGTAGAAAATTATAAAAAAGATGGAAAAGAATTTAAAGAAACTAAAGAATATATAAATGCTACAAAGGAAGAATTGGAAAATTGTAAAAAAGAGTATAATGAATTCTTAACTACAGATAAGGTAATGTCATATATCACTGATAAAGGATTAGATAGCTATTATACAGATTGGTATAGAGATGAACTTGTAGGAGATATGGAAAGTAATCAAGATAAAACTATAGAAAATTCAATAGATAATATAATTGAATTATTAAACAAATCTGAAGATATAATTGATTTTTTATCAGAAAATAAAAGTAACTGGGAAATTGAAGGAGAAAATATTGTATTTTATAATGAAAACTTATCTAATAAATATAATGAACTACTAGACAAATTAACAGAAGAAGCAAGTGACGGCAGTGTTACATATAATAAAAAATTTGGGAATTATAAATTGCCAGAAAGTTGGGTAGAAAGCAAGGAACATTCAACTAATAGTAAATTTTTCTATATAAAAAAAGAAGATAAACAAAAAGAAAGGCCTAATAATATTTCAATAAATGAAGGACAAAACAAATATGCAAAAACAGAACATGAAAATTTTAAGAAAGCAATATTAAATCAATTTTCTATGCAGATAGGAGAAGAAGAAAATGTTAAATTAACTGCTAATGGTTCTAATATAGAAAATGGAGATGTTGTATATGTTTTTAATATTATAGAAGCAGATGGAGTAGAAACAACACAATATTATATTGTTGGAGACTATAAATATATATTAATTCAAAAAACTGTTTTTGAAAAGTCAGATGATATAGATAATGTTGCAGAAGACATAGTTAATAGTTTTAGATGGAGTGAATAAATATGAAAGAGAAAGTTTACGAATTTTTACTAACCATTCCTAAAGGGAAAGTAGTAATTTATAGCCAAATAGCCGAACATTTAGGTAATAAGAAATTAGCTAGAGTTGTAGGTAATATTTTACACAATAATCCAAATGAAGAAAAATATCCTTGTTATAAAGTAGTAAATAGCAAAGGAGCTTTATCAAAAAGTTTTGCTTTTGGAGGAATTGAAAAGCAAAAGGAAAAATTAGAAAGGGAAGGAATAGTAGTTGAAAACTATAAAGTTGACCTAAGCAAGTATAGAATGAAATAAATGTTAAAATAAATAGCATAATTGTAAGATTTACTTGGTAGAAAAAAATAAGTTTTAGGTATAAAATTTATTAAGTTAGAGAAAGATATGTAAAAATGATTACTGATAATCCAGAAGATAACAATTTAAAGGTAAGCATTAAAAATTTTGATGAAGCTTTAACACATCCAAATGAAAGAGATTTAAACAATGTAAAAGTATGGGCACAAAATATGCTGAAAATTGTTTAAAACAGAGAAATTGTAATCTAATGGATTACTATATAAAAGGCAGATATTAATCTGTCTTTTTAATATATGAAAAATTAAAAAAAAATCAAAAAAGTTGTAACCTTTTCTAAAAAAATGTTACTATGTATATGAAAGTTAACTAAAATAAAAGGAGATTTAGATCTAAATTGAAAAGAGAAATGTTAAATGATTATCTATTAAATGACAAAGTAGATATAGACAAACTATTAGATAATTTCTATGGATATGTCTATATAATTGTAAAAAATGGAGTTAGTATATGCTTAACAGATGAAGATATAGAAGAAATAGTTTCTGATGTATTTATTGCAGTCTGGAAGAATAGTAAAATACTTTCTGATACAATAGATATAAAAGCTTATCTATCAGGTATTGCTAAAAATATTATAAAAAACAAGTACAGAAAAAGCGAAATAAATATTTCCATATCTGAATACGAAGAAAAAATTATAGATAACAGTAATCTTGAAAAACAAGCAGAAGAAAAAGAGCAAAGCACAATAATAAAGAATACATTAAAAAACTTGAGAAATGAAGAATATAAGGCATTTATAATGTTTTATTATGAAGCGAAAACAACGAAAGAGATTGCAAAAGACTTAAATTGTACTGTTGGAAAAGTAAAAGTTATTCTTCATAGAGTTA
>CALXQH010000061.1 GCA_944390525.1 uncultured Clostridia bacterium
TTATTTTAATATGTTTGTGTTATCATTTTATTTTATTATTTCTTGTTATTCTTATGCTTCTATATCTCTAGTTAATAATATGCTAAATTTATTATAGAAAAATTTTGTTACTATAGAATTGTTATTCAGTATATTGTTAACTATTAATTTATTTGTTGGAAATAAAATATTTAGTTCACATTCTTTATCAATTTTTATTTTATCTCCCGCTTTTACTATAATTACTTCGGTATTTTTTAAGACTATAAGCTTTAAAAATTTTTCAAAATTTGGTGAATTTTCACCTTGTTTACCTATAATTACCTTATCTACTTTTATGTTTTCTAAAATTGTAAATAATCCTTGGCAATGATCTGTGTCAAAATGTGTAAATAACATATAATTAATTTTTAAAATTCCTTTGTCTAATAAATATGGAAGTAATGTTTTTTCTCCCACATTAAAGCTTTCTGTTTCACTTCCTCCTCCATCTATTAATATAGTTTTATTAGATGGTGTTATTATTAATGTACAATCTCCTTGTCCTACATCAATAAAATGTATTGTTAATTTATTATTTGGAATTATAGAAAATATATATGGAGAAATAATGAAAAGTATAAGAATTATAATTAATGTTTTATATACAAATTTATATTTTATAATATGTAAATATGCTTTAATGTATAATTTTACTTTTTTCTTATACAGTAATAAAAAAATAATTAAATAGTAAATTATTATTTGCCATATTTTTGGAGTTGCTACCAAAATTTGAGAAAACGGTAACTTACTACAAATATTTGCAATAAGTATTAAAAATTGTAATAATGGTTGTAGAAAATATGAAATAATTTGAGATACTGGACTAAAAATTAGTACTATAAAAATCAGCCCCAATATTAAGCAAATTCCTAACACTGCTGATGCAAGTATGTTTGAAATTAAAAAAGTAAAAGAAAGTGTATTAAAATGATATATCATAATAGGCAGTATTATAATATTGGCTGATATTGATACAATTATTATTTGTTTTAGACTATTTAACATTTTGTTTAAAATTACATTTTTATATTCTATATTTTTATTATATATTTTATTTGCAAATATAACTATACCTATAGTTCCGCCAAATGATAGTTGAAATCCAATATCAAATAAGGCATATGGATTAAAAAGTAATATTATTAAACTACTAATAGCTAAATTTTGATATATATCTGGTTTTTTAAACAGTAAATTAGCAATTAAGTTTAATATACACATTATACTTGCTCTTGTTACTGAAGGAGAGGCTCCTACTAATATTATAAAAAATATTAAAAATATGATTATAATAATATTGCTCCATCTTTTGTGAAATCTTATACACATTAGAAAATTAGTAATGCCTAGTAATATATATGATATATGTGCTCCAGAAATTGCTAACATATGTGATAAGCTACTTTTTCTAAAGTCTTGTTGTATGTTTTCTGATATTTTACTTTTTTCTCCTAGTAAAAGTCCTGTGTAAAGAGAAGCTTCTTCTGATGGTAATATACTATATATTTTTTGTATTAATTTTTCTTTTAACTTATATATTAAACTATATATGTTTTTTTCTTTTTCAATTATGTTTATTTGTGATGCATCTATTATCCCTGTAATTTGTTTTGTTTTTAAATAATTTTTATAGTCAAATCCACCTTTATTTTTTTCAATATACGGTTCTTCAAATTTGCCTAAAATTATTACTTTGTCTCCATATTCAATGTTACTGTTTGCTTTTGACTTTTTTATATTACATATTATGTTAAAATTAGTTTGTATTGTTTCGCTTGTTTGAGTAATTTGTATTATTGTAACTTTGATATTGTATATTGTTTTATATTCTTTTTCTTGAGCATTTGATATAACTATTCCTTGTATTTTTACTTGCTTATTATCATATGCTTGGCAAATATTTTTGTATTTATTTTCTAATATACTTATATATGTACAAAATAATAAAAAACATATTAAAAATATAATTATCTGTTTTACGTGCTTTTTAAATATAATTATAAAAATAATAAGTGTTATAACTACAAAAAAGGTTATACTTTTAAAGTATAACCCCATTATTATTCCTAAAATAGATCCTAAGGTGACAATACAAAATGGTCTCATTTTTACCTTTCTATAGTGCCCCTTAAAATATTAAATTAATCTAAGTCCTGCATAAAATCTATCTTTATATGTTGTGTTTAAACTAGATATTATAACTGAATATGTTGTAGTTGAAGCATGTATAAAATTTCCATTTCCTATGTAAATTCCACAATGACCAATTCCTACTCCTGTTTCATAATCTGTTAAAAACACTATATCTCCTACTTTTAAATCACTTTGTTTAGTTATTTTTGAGCCTTTACCACTTTTATATTGTGACGTTGCTCCATGTGGAAGGCTTATCCCAAAATGTTTATATACGTACATTGTAAATCCTGAACAGTCAAAGGTTCCATTTGAACCATCTCCACCGTATACATATTTATATCCTAAAAATTTCTTTGCATATGCTACAACATCTGTATCTTTTATTTTATTAGCAGTTACATTCTCTGTTTCTTTTTGAGTTGTTGTTTCTTCCTTTTTTTCAGTTTCAGTTGTTTTATTACTTGTATTTTCTTCTATTTTTTGATTATTAGAAGTATCTTCCTCTTGTTTTGTAATATCTGTAGCTTTGTCTTCAGTTCTGTTAGAGGTACTGCTTCTTGTTGTAGTTTTTTTGCTGTCTGATAGATATTCTTTTAAAATAAAACCTTCATCACTGCCTGATTTTATCTTATACCATCCATCTTCTTCTCCAATAATAGTTACCTTTGAATTTAATGTTAATGTTTTTATTACTGAATAAGATGTTCCTGCTCCTTTTCTTACATTTACATAGTTTTCATTAATATATGCCGTTTTTTCTGTATAAGAATTATTATTTGTAGATGTTTGTGCACTGTTTGTTTCTTCTAAATTTTCAGTTCTAACCCAACCGCTAATATAATCTGTTTGTATATATGACCAACCTGTAGTTTGTGATAGTAAAATAACTTCTGTTCCCTTAGTTAATTTTTCAATACTATTAGAATATATTAATGGCAAAATCTTAATATTTACATTTTGTTTAATTTTTTTATAAGTTATTTCTATTTCTTCTTTGTTTGTAATTTCTTCCTCTAAAGGCTCTTCATTATTTACAGTATTATCAGTTGTATTTGTATCTAAAGAATTAGTTGTGTTATCTTCTATATTATTAGTTTCAGTATTTTCTTCTATTATTTTTGAGTATTGTTTGCTAATATAACCTGTATAATTCTTGTACTTAATTTTGTACCATTCTCCTTCTTCTTCAAGTAATTCACATTCTACTCCTTTAAATAGCATAGCTATTACATCACTATTAGTTGAAGGACTTTTTCTTATGTTTAAAGTATCTCCTGTTACTTTTACTGTAGCTGCTTTTGCTGTTGATATTATTGCAAGCATTGTTACTATAGTAAGTGCTACAATTGTTAGTAATTTTTTAATATAATTCTTCATTAAAAGAATTCTCCTTTTTCCAATATTTCTACATATAATTTTAATAATATTTGGTACGTGTATAGTATATAATTAATTAAATAAAATGTCAATTACTACAAGTCAATATCTATATAAAAAAATAAAGTTGTGTTATTAATGTTTTATATTGTAAATAAAAAATTTCTTTATCTTTTAATTGAATAGCTTTTCTAAGCTCATTAACTAATATATAGCATCTATTCATATTATATTGTTCATTATAATCATTATTTACTGAATTTAATAAATTAGCAAATAAGTTTTGAGCCTCTGTTATTTGATTTTGTGCTTGTTCCCATTTATCATTTGTTATGTTAGCATATGCAGATACTATATTATATTTAATTGTTGATATTATAGTTTCTTCAGATTCTGGTTTGCATAAATTTGTATATTCTATTATTAATTTATATAATTTTACTAATTCTTCTACTGTATTTGATTTGTTTTTTGCTTTTACATTTTGTGTAACATTATTTAATATATCACTAAAAGATAATACTAAATTACTATCAATGTTTATACTATGCAAATCTAAACTAATTACATTCCACATTTGATAAAGCTTTTCTATTTGTAATTGTATGCTTTCCCAATCTGGCGAATAATCTCCTTCATTTGCCAAAATACTATTGTCATTATTGTTTTCTTCAGTATCTTTATTTTCATCTGAATTATTACTTTTTGAATTTTGTTGGTTATTATTCATAATGCTTCTACTTGTTTGTATTCCATTATTAGTATCACTTCCAAATTGTGTTTGTAAGGTATCTTCTTTTATAACTTCATTTTGTATAATAATTCCATTTAATGATGTTAATAATGAAATGCAATATTTATTTAGATAATTTAATTCTTGAAATACCTTTTCTTCTATAGTAGCCTCTTCATTTTTTTTTGTTTTGCTAATAACTGTTGAAGAAATTACAACTATAATAATTATAATTGTAAGTATTAATATACTAACACTTTTTTTCATTTTATTAATATTCCTTTCTATTTTTTATTGTTTCCAAAAAATTACCTTTTATTCTCAAGTATAAATATTTTAATTTTCAAAATACTAATATTAATAAATTTTAAAAGAAAGGTTTTGCGTTATATCCAGTAATGAATTCAGTTGTTAAATTATATAGTGATAGAAATGGTGAAATTTCTTCATTTTTAAAAAGTTTTTATCAGAATAATATAGAATTACCAAATGATTTATTTTGGCAAAAAGAATATGAAAATCCTGTTGAAATAGCAGATATAATAGCTGCTCTTATTGAAAATGAAGAAAATTATAAGATAAATATGTGGATTAGCTTAGATAAAGATTTATTTATTAACGTTACATCAAATAATGCTGATAGCGTAATTCGCTATCTTTTTGAACGTTATCCTTATTAAACTACATATATAAAAAAGATGTACTTTAAAATTAAAGTACATTTTTTTTATTTTTAGCTTGCTTCTTCGTCACCGTTTTGAAATTGAGAATTATATAAATTAGCGTAAAATCCTCCTTTATTTAATAATTCTTCATGATTTCCTTGTTCTATAACATCTCCATTATTCATAACTAAGATTACATCTGCATTTTTTATAGTAGATAATCTATGTGCTATAATAAAACTTGTTCTTCCTTTCATTAAGTTGTCCATAGCGGATTGTATTTGTTCTTCTGTTCTTGTATCTATAGAACTTGTTGCTTCGTCTAAAATTAGTATTTCAGGATTTGTTAGTATTACCCTAGCTATAGTTAATAGTTGTTTTTGCCCTTGTGAAATATTGCTTGATTCTTCATCTATTATCATATCATATCCTTTTGGTAATGTTTGAATAAAGTGATGTACATGTGCAGCTTTTGCTGCTTCAATTACTTCTTCATCTGTTGCATTTGGTTTGCCATATTTAATATTTTCTTTAATAGTTCCTCCAAACAACCAAGTATCCTGTAATACCATTCCAAATACTTTTCTTAAGTCTCCACGATTAAATTCTTTTATATTATGTCCATCTACTAATATTGCTCCTTTGTTAACATCATAAAATCTCATAAGCAATTTTACAATAGTAGTTTTTCCTGCTCCTGTAGGGCCTACTATAGCCACCTTTTGTCCATCTTTGATTGTTTGATTAAAATCATTAATAATTATTTTATCTTCATTATATCCAAATGTTACATGGTCAAAAGTAACATTTCCTTTTAACCCTTGTGTTGTTAGCGCATTTTCAATTTGTTGTATTTCTTCTGGTTCTTCTAAAAATTCTATAATTCTTTCAGAAGCAGCAATCATAGCTTGTAGCATACTAGAAATTTGTGCTATTTCATTTATTGGTCTTGTAAATTGTTTGCTATATTGAGTAAAAGATTGTATATTACCTACGGTAATTTTCCCTTGTATTGCTAAATATCCTCCTAATATAGCTATTCCTACATACCCTATATTACCTGCAAAATTCATGATTGGATACATTAAACCTGACATAAATTGAGACTTCCAACCTGAACTATATAGCTCATTATTTAATCTAGAAAAAGTTTCTACTTCCTCATTTTCTCTATTAAATGCTTTTACTACTGTGTGCCCACTATATATTTCTTCAACTTGACCATTTACATGTCCTAAATAATCTTGTTGTTTTCTAAAATATTTTTGTGATTTTTTCACAATAAATTTAACTAATATTACAGCAAAAGGTATAATTACAAGTGAAACTAAAGTCATAGTTAAACTGATACTTAACATCATTGCCAAAATACCTATCATAGTACAAATGGCAGTAATTATTTGTGTAACACTTTGATTCATATTTTGAGAAAATGTATCAATATCATTTGTAATTATTGATAAAACTTCTCCATTAGTTTTCTTATCAAAATATTTCATTGGTAAGCAATTAATTTTTTTAGCTATATCGTTTCTTAATCTATATGTAAGTTTTTGTGATACATCTGTCATTGTAAAATTTTGTATTGCATTAAATATCATGCTTATAACGTATAAAATTATTAAAGTTAATAGAATACTAAATATTTTTTCAAAATCTATACCTGAGCCGCCAGATATTTTGCTTATTACACCGTTAAATATTTCTGTTGTTGCATTTCCTAATATTTTTGGTCCTATTATAGTAAATATTGTACTTCCTATAGCAAATATAATTACTATCAATAGTTTCCATTTATAATCTACCAAATATTTTTTAAATAATTTTTTTATAGTTCCTTTAAAATTTTTTGGTTTTTCTATTACTTTTTGATTTTTTCCCGGTCCAATTCCTCCTATAGGAGACTTTTTATCATTTTTCATTAATCTATTTATCCTTTCTTTTTAACCTTCTAATTCTTCCTTTGAAAGTTGTGAAAGTGCTATTTGTCTATATATCTCACTATTATTCATAAGTTCTTGATGTGTACCTTTTCCTACAACCTCTCCATTATCTAGTACAATAATTTGATCTGCATTTAAAACAGTATTTATTCTTTGTGCAACTATTATTACTGTTTTATTTTTTGTTTTTTGTGATAAAGCTGATCTTAATTTGCTATCAGTTTTATAGTCTAATGCTGAAAAACTGTCATCAAATATAAATATTTCTGGATCTTTGGCTATAGCTCTGCTAATTGATAAACGTTGTTTTTGTCCACCAGATATATTACTACCACCTTGTGAAATTTCAGATTTATATTTATCTTCTTTTTCTTCAATAAATTCAACAGCCTGTGCAATTTCAGCAGCTTCTTTCATTTTATCATCAGACATATTCTCGTTACTATATTTTATATTGCTTTCTATTGTTCCAGAAAAAAGTACTCCTTTTTGTGGTACAAATCCTATTACATTTCTTAATTCTTTTTGTGTAACTTCTTTAATATTTACACCATCAATTAAAATTTCTCCTGCTGTAACATCATAAAAACGAGGAATTAGATTTACAATAGTAGATTTTCCGCTTCCTGTACTTCCTATTATAGCTGTTGTTTTTCCTGGTTCTGCAATAAAATTAATATTATTTAATAAAGCTTTATCAGCATCTGGATATTTAAATGATACATTTTTAAACTGTACTAATCCTTTTTTATCTTTATCAAAATATTTTGGATTTTCTGGGTCTTTTATACTATTTTCTTTCTCCAAAACTTCATTAATACGTTTTGCAGACATACTAGCTCTTGGTAATACAATAGAAATCATTGAAATCATTAAAAATGCCATTACAATTTGCATTGTATATTGTAAAAATGCCATAATATCTCCAACTTGTATAGCTCCTATGTTAACATTTTTAGCTCCTACCCAAATTGTAAGTAGAGATATAAAGTTCATAACCATCATTAGAGTAGGCATCATTAAGTTCATAGCATTATTAACAAAAATAAATGTTTTCATTAGATTTTTATTTGCTTTTTCAAAACGAGCTTCTTCTTTTTTTTCTGTATTAAAAGCTCTTATTACAGGTATACCTGTTAGCATCTCACGAGATACTAAATTTAATTTATCGACAAGTTCTTGCAATTTTTTAAATTTTGGCATAGATACTATAAATAACAATAATACTATTGCTAATACACTTATAACAGCTACACCTATAATCCAAGCCATTGGATTTTTATTTGCAGCCATAACTTTAAAAAATCCACCTATACCTATAATTGGTGCATATACTATTACTCTAAACATCATTGAAACTAAATTTTGAATTTGTTGAATGTCATTTGTACTACGAGTAATTAAAGATGCTGTTGAAAATTCTTTAAATTCACTAATAGAAAAGCTTAATATTTTTTTAAATATTTTTTCTCTTAGGGTTTTACCTAATTTTGCACCAACACGTGCAGATAAAAACATTACACTTATTCCACATATCATACTAATTGCAGCAACACCTAACATTTTTAAACCTTCTAGTAATATGTAGCTATTTTGATAACTTTCTGCATTAATTGTTGCTTCTGTTATTCCATTATTTACTATTCTTGATATATAATCAGGTAAAGCTAAATCTGCATTAGCTTGAATTATAAGTAGTATAACTATTGCTAAAACAGCTATCCAAGATTGTTTCATGTTTTTAAATAATTTAAGCATTTCTTTCTTCCTTTCTTTTTACTCTATATAAAATTTTATAAATTTAATAAGGCATTATGTTTTATATTATATAACAACATAATACCTTTTGTTAACAGTTTTCACATAAATTTTACATATTATTTTTTTGTTTTTTATATTTATCATATACTTGTATCCAAGAATATACTCTGTCTATATTTGGTACATCTACTCCTTGATTACAAATAGAGGTATAAATGAACGTTTTTATGTTGTTTTCTGCCATTTTACAACAATGTTTTATACTATCATCTATAAATAAATTAATATTGTTTTCTTTTGCTATAATATATTTGTCTTGTGCATTTATTATAAGCTTATCATAATAAATTTTATTTTCATTTAACCATTTTTTTGTATATTTTTCTATAAGATTAGAATTTTCTTCCTCTTCATGTCTAGACGTAATAATTATAATTTTATTCCCCTCATTATGTAGTTTTTTTAATATTTCTACCACATATGGCTTAGGTTTTGCTTTTGTAAGAATATTAATAAAATATTTACTCCAAAAATCATTTATTTGATTATTATTCCAATGTGAATATAATGTTTCTATATAGTTGTGATGTGCTATTTTTCCATATTGTTTTACTTCTCCATTATTTCCTAGTTCTTCAATATCAAATTTTTGTGATTCTGCAAATACAGATTCAAAAGAATCTGATATTGTATCATCTATATCTATTCCTATATTCATATCTTCCTCCATTTTAACTTATATTAACTACTGCTTTTTCTAGTTTTGCTTTCACTTCTTCTATGCTTTTTTGTGGAGTTGACGCTCCTGCCATTATTCCTACTATATCGGAATTAATTATTTCTTCTATGTGTTCTTTTGTTAATTCCTGAGCATCTTCTATCATAATTACATTTTTACAATTATTGCAAGATATATCATACAATTTATTAGTATTTGAACTTTTTCTTCCTCCTATTATAATCATATAATTTACTTTTTTTGATAATTCTATTGTTTCTTCTTGTCTTGTTCTAGTAGCATTACAAATTGTATTTTTAACAATAATTTCTGCATTAACTTCATTTTGTATTGTATTAACAAATTTATTGAATTTATCTAAATTAAATGTAGTTTGAGCTATTATAAATATTTTTTCTATTTTTTTGCTATTTATATAATTTATAATGTTTTTAAGTTGTTGTTCTTCTTCAATGATTTTATAATTTTTTCCACAGAAGCTTGCTGTTCCTATTGTTTCAGCATGTTGTCTTTCTCCCATAACTAATATGTAGTATCCTTTTTGTGCATATTCTTCTACCAGTTTATGTATTACTAGAACATTAGGACAAGTTAAATCAACTAAGTTTATCCCTAAATCTTTAGCTTGTTCATATACTTGTTTTATTACCCCATGAGCACGTATAATTACTGTTTTATTATTTGGATTTTCAATTTCTGATAAATTATTTATAACCCTTAAACCTTCTTGATATAAACTTTTCATTATAACTGGATTATGTACTAAATCCCCTAAACAATATATAATTTCTTCATCATTTTTTTCTATTGTTTGTTCAGCTTTTTCTATTGCTATTTTTATTCCTTCACAAAAACCAGCTTTTTTTCCTATTATAATTTTCATAAAATCTACTCCTTTAATTTTGTCTTGTTTATTATATTATCATAGTAAATTAAAAATAATTAATTATATTTATGTAAAAATCATTTCTACTAGTAATAAAGAGTTTATTGTTAATATAGTATTAGCTATTATGTAATTTATAAGTTTTTAAAGATTAGTTCAATATCTTTTCTATTACTTGTAAGTTTATGTTTAAATTATACCATTCTTCATATATGCTATTTGTAATCTTATTTGGTATTCCAAAAGCTGTTGCATAAGCTAAATATTTATCCCAAATAATAACCGATTCTAAATCTCTATTTTTAATTAAGCTATAGTCATTTATATAATT
>CALXQH010000062.1 GCA_944390525.1 uncultured Clostridia bacterium
ACAATCTTGAAGTAATTGTTTATAATAATTTTTTAAACCTTCTAAATCTCCTCTATCAACATAACCACCAATACCTTGTACTATATTATGAAAATCATGTTTAAAGCCTCTCATACTATCATGTAAAATAGTTAAAGTTTTATTATAAAGTTTAGCTTCTTCTAAATCTATAGAAGCAGTATTTAGTTTAGAGGTACTTAATAAACTATAAATACTAATAGCAAAATAAGTACAAATACTTAAAATACTAATAATTGTAATATAAATTGGCATCTTATCACTATAGAAAATAATTAAATAAAATTGTGTACCAATAGCTAAAATACCTAAAAATGTATTTATAAAAAATAAAATTTTATTTTTCTTAGTCATATTTTCTAAATTAATATTAAATTTTAAATATTTAACAATTTTATAAATTAAATAAACACATAAATATATACTAAAAGTAAATATAAACCTATATACTGGTATGTACATAATTTTATCATAAGGAATATCTAAAACAGATAAATAAAATTTAAGCATAAACAATTCCATAACACTACTTATAGCTATAGCAATAAATTCAGCTAATAAAGCCTTAAGAAAAGTGGTATTTAATGCAAATTTAATTATTAAAATAGCTAAAATTATATTTACAAATACAGCATAAGGATCAGGTATAAAAGTCCTAGCACAAAATCCAAATATACTAAAAACAATAACATAAATAATTTTAGATTTTTTAGAACAATTAATATTTAATATAGTTGTAAATAACAACATATTTACTATAGCTTCAACAAAACAAGATAATATACCTACAACTCTTAATGCTGTTTCATTTTGAGTGATTAAAGCTATCAAAAGTGTTTGAAAAATTTCCATGTTTAAATACCTCCATAAATTCATTTTTATATTTTGGACCAATATAACATTTAAGATTTGAATCATTATTAAAATAAACAATATTATTACTAGATTCTACATCTGTAATTTTTTCTGTATTTACAATATAAGATTTATGACATTGTATAAAATTTTCAGATAATTGTGGTAATATTTTTTTAAAAGAACTATAAGTTTCATAATCTCTAGTATCTGTATGAAAAATTACTTTCATTCCATTTTTTTGAATATATTGAATGCCATCTTGCTTAATAATTGTTTTATTATTATCTAATCTTACAAATTTAGCACGTACACCAGAAACATCTTCAAATAGCCTAGTTATGGTATCTGATAGTCTTTCAACAGTTATTGGCTTTGGTAAATAATCAAAAGTTTTATACTTATAAGCCATTAAACCATATTCTAAATGAGCAGTAGTAAAAATAATATATACACTTTTATCTTTTTTACGAATTATTTTAGCTAGATCTAATCCAGAAATTTTTGACTTTAAATCAATATCTAAAATAACTACATTAACAGAATGTTCTTTAACATAATTTATAAGTTCTTCTGGTTTTGTAGTACTAAGCACTATTTGAGCATTTAAATTATTATTAACAAAAATTGAATCTAGCATTTTTTCTAATTTTTTAAGAACATTAAAGTTATCATCACATAATATAAAATCTAACATATTTTATCTCCTACGTAAAAGCACACAATTTGATTTTAATTCGACAAAAACATACAACATTACCCAATTTTTTCCAATTATGTATTATAATAATATAAAAGAAAATTACTGTCAAGAAATTTGAAAAAAATTGACAAATATTACAAAAATATTACAAAAATGTAATAAAAATATAAAAAAGTATTATTGAAAAAGCAATTCCCATATTATATAATAAAATTAGGAAATATAAGTAAGTACGTACGTTTAAAATAATATTGCAAATGAGAATAGAGGAGAAACATTTATGAACAAAAAAAAGAAATATACAAAAGCAAAAAAAATAAGTAGAATATTAATTATATCACTTTTATTAATATTACTTACCAGCTTAAGCATATTATATTTAAATAAAGAAACTACAGAAAAATTAAATATGAATTCTATAGACAAAAATACTATTGCTATGAACAACTTATTAGAAAATGAAACAGAAGAAGAAGGCATAGTAAAAGCAAGTAATTCTCAATATGACACTATAGATGCAAATAGTATTATTCTATTAGAATATTGTGGAAAAGAAGCAATTGTAATTGTATCAGAAAGAATAGATAACTATACAATAAAAGAAATAGATCCTAAAGCTTTTATAAACTGTTCTAATCTAGAGATAATAAAAATACCTATAACTATTTCAGAATATGTAAAAGAAATAAATGGATTTGAAAGAAACGAAAATTTATCAAATGAAAAATATATTATATATTCTACTATTAGAGAATATACAGAGGAATATTTAAATTATAGAAACCTTACACAAGAAGAAAAAAATAAAGTAGAAGTAATTCCAAGAAAATTTAAAACAACATTAAATGAAATGTATTCAAATCAGGTTCAAACACTAGCTAATGATTCAACTATACCAAGTCAATTTGATTTAAGAAGTAAAATATCTATAGGAGTTGAAAACCAAGGATCTTTAGGAATTTGTTATGCTTATGCTACATTAAGCTCTGTAGAAACAAACTTATCTTTAAAAAATGGAGTAACAAAAGATTTTTCTGAAATACATGCCTCTGTTTTATCTTCTCAAGGAGGAGGGGGGAATTTTGAAGATATAGTTTCAGACTATTTTAATTTAGGATATGGCCCAGTTGATGAAATATCTGGAACATATACTAGTTATAACACAATTATACAAAGAAGTGACAATATAAGTAATGCCATTTATAACTATTGTTTATCAGAAAATAATTATGTAAATCCTACAGATTTACAAACGGCAAAAAACAAATTACTTGAATATACTCCTAGCTACTATGTTATGGGAAATAAAAGCTTTGCATATATTACCGGAGATATGAAGCAAGACAATTCATTAGGAGGAGGTATAAATCTAGGTGGTAATGTAGAAGAAAATAGAAATTTAATAAAAAAACATATTATGAATAATGGATCTGTGGCTGCATATATAGCTACACCAAATTATTCAACATATCAAATGTATAACGGACGAGCAGTGATGTGTTCAAGACAAAGTGATATATCTAATGGGGCACATTTAGTTAGCTTAATTGGTTGGGATGATAATTTTAGTGCATCAAACTTTCCTCCTTCATTTGGAGTAACGCAAAATGGAGCGTATCTTGTATTAAATAGTTGGGGGTCAACTTGGGGAAACAGTGGTTATTTTTGGATATCTTATCAAGATTACTGGGTAGAAACTTATAATAATGGAGTAACAAGTGTATCTGCAGGAAAAGTAGATTTACAAAATGTAGATATAAGTATAGATTCACTTCAATATAATGGCCAACCAAAAACACCAGCGATAACAGCTACTTATGATAATAATATTTTAAGTAAAGGTGAAGATTATACTGTAATTGAATATAGAAATAATGTAAATGCAGGCACAGCTACAGTAGTATTAGAAGGAAAAGGAAGATTTTCAGGAAGAATAGAAAAACAATTTCAAATAACACAAAGACCTATAAGTTGGTGCTATTGTTATTTAGATAATGATAATTATAAGTATGATGGAACAGCCAAACAACCAAAATTAACGGTAGTAGATGCTTCTAAGACATTAACTGAAAACGTGGATTATACGCTTTCTTATAGTAATAATGTAAATCCAGGTACAGCAACAGTAACTATAACAGGGATAGGAAATTATAATGGCACAACAAGTAAAACATTCACAATTACTAAAAGTGAAATTGAAGTAGAAATAGAAGAATATAATAATACATATGATCATAATTCACATGGAATTATAGTAAAAGTAACTAATCCATTAAATGGTGTTTCAATAAAATATGGAACCGATGGAATTAATTATACATTAGATGAAAGCCCAAAATACACAAATGTAGGAACATATGAAATTTACTATAAAGTAACAGCTGATGGATTTGATTCTAAAACAGGAAAAGGAACTGTAAGAATATCAGAAAAAGAAATAGGAACTACAACTATAACATTAGAAACAGAAACATATATTTATGATGGCTTAGAAAAACAACCACAAATAACAATAAAGGATAATGGAATAGAATTAATTAAAGATACTGACTATACTGTAATATATAGCAATAATGTAAATGCAGGAACAGCTACGATAGAAATAAATGGACAAGGAAATTATAATCAAAAAGTATTTAAAAATTTTGAAATAAATAAAGCAAATCCAAATTATACAATACCATCAGGAATAATAGCTCAATATGGAACTAAACTTAAAGATATAACTTTACCTGAAAACTTTACTTGGGAAGATGATACAGACACTTTAGTAGGAGAAGTAGGAGAAAATACTTTTAAATGTATATATACACCAAATGATATAAAAAACTATAATATAATAACAGGAATAGATGTAATTATAAAAGTCACTGACTTATTGCAAATTAATTTTAACAAATATGTTACTGTAGCTACAGAAGATGAAAACAAAATATATTTAACTAAAATCAATCCAGGAGCTACTATACAAAATATAAAAGAAAATATAGAAACTAATGGAACATTAAAATTTTACGATAGTTTGGGAACAGAAATTACAGATGAAACACAACAAGCTAAAACAGGTATAAAAATGGAAATATCTACATCAACAGAAAAAATGGAATATATATTAACTATAACAGGAGACATTAATGGTGATGGAGAAATAAATGGTATAGATTTATTAAAACTAGCTAGATATTTAGTACAGTTAGAAACAAATTTAAATAATGAATATTTACTAGCAGGGGATGTTTATTCAGATGAAAAAATAAATAATATAGATTTATTAAAGCTTGTTAGAGTATTAGTAGGATTAGATACAATATAAATTAAATTAATTATACAAAATAAGAAAAGCAAAGATTATACTTTGCTTTTTTTGTTATATATTTTTAAATTTTTTCATAATATTAAATAAAAAATAAATAGGAGATGAGAATAATGAAAAGAAAATATAAAAAAATTATAATATTTTCTGCTATTTTAGTTTCTATTTTTATTATTAGTATTTTAGCAATAAATTTTGATAACAAAAAAACAACTATACAAACAAATAATACAATAATTAGTAATAAAACAATAGAATGGGGAATTAAAAGAGGGAAAGATCACAGTCAACCAGATGTAGGAACAATAAATAAAAATATACTTGAAACTTATCAAGGAATTTATATGGGAAATAAAAATTCTAAATATATATATTTAACTTTTGATGAAGGCTATGAAGCTGGATATACACCTAAAATTTTAGAAATTTTAAAAGAAAATTCAGTTCCTGCAACATTTTTTATTACAGCACATTATTTAAATACACAACCAGAATTAGTTAAACAAATGATTGATGATGGACATATAGTAGGAAATCATACACCTAAATTTTTAATGTCCGGAAGTAATATAAATGTAAAATGCTAGAGTAATAGCCTATTTAGAGCAATATTAATAATGATATTAAAAAATTGGCACTTTAATTGGCACATCA
>CALXQH010000063.1 GCA_944390525.1 uncultured Clostridia bacterium
ATTAACCGGATTAGATGGAGAAGTAACTTGGAGTAAAGAAGAAACAATAGAAGATGTAACAAGTATATCAATAGCTCCTAATGGAAATAAAGTAACTATAACGGCATTAGCCAAAGGAACAGCAACATGTGAAGATAAAAGTGCAAGTTGTACAGTAGAAGTAAAACAAGCTCCAATATCAGCCAATTCACAACCAGGGCTATATTCAGAAAATGGAACTATGATTTATTCATGGCAACAATTATTAGATAATAATTATTTAACAGTTTCTAATGGAGTATTGACAAGTGGTTGTTCAAATAATGTAAACCCTAATGAAAACAATATAGTTGGAATTTTAGTAGTAGATAGCAGTGTTACTACTGTTGGAGATGATGGACTAAATGGCTTAACTAAAATGACTGATGTATTTTTCCCAGAAAATATTACTTTCAATACATATACCTTGCAAAACACTGGTATAGGAGATGAAACAGTTGCCAGAGTACTAGAACAAATGGATACTATTCCAGAAGGTACTTTCTATGGATACAAAAATATAACAAGTGTAAATATTCCTGGAAAATTTTCAACAGTTGCAAAGAACCTTTTTACAGATTGTACTAATTTATTGAGTGTGAAATTAAATAATGGGACTACTTCTATTGGTGAAAGCGCATTTGAAGATTGCACTTTGTTGCAAAATGTCTCACTTAATCAAGGATTGAGATCTATTGAGTCGTACGCATTTATGTATTGTAAGATTTCTAATATAACCATACCAGACACAGTAGACTATATTGGAAAGGCGATTTTTGAACATTGTAAAGAACTTGAGAATGTAAAACTTCCTAATGATTTGACTTCTATACCTGCTTATACATTTTATGGTTGTTCTTCATTAACCTCATTTAATTTTAATGAAAATATAACTTCAATAGAACAGTTTACATTTGGTAAAACTGGATTCCAAAGCCTTGTTATTCCTAATACCGTTAAAACGATTGGAGGTTATGCTTTTGAATACGTTTCACATGTTTATTATACTGGTTCAGCAGTGGATGAATATAATAACAACTGGGGAGCATTAGCTCTTAATTAATAAAGCTTTTTAAAATAATAAATAAAAGATGTAGATTTTTATTATAAAAATTTCTACATCTTTTATTTATTATATTACTTTTTATCAAAAATAATTGAAAACTAATTACAACTAATATATAATAAACATAAAGAAAATAAACAAAAGGAGTAAAAAGTGTCAGAAATAAAATGGACTAAAGAACAATTACAAGCAATACAAGAAAAAGGTTCAAACATATTAGTTGCTGCTGCCGCAGGTAGTGGCAAAACTGCTGTGCTCGTAGAACGAATTATTCATAAAATAATAGATGAAAAAATGGATATAGATAAAATATTAGTTGTAACATTTACAAATGCAGCAGCTAGTGAAATGAGAGAAAAAATATTAGAAGCTATATATAAAAAATTAGAAGAAAATCCTGAAAATATTCATTTACAAAGACAAATTATACTTCTTAACAAAGCTAATATTTGTACAATACATTCTTTTTGCTTAGATGTTATACATAATCATTTTTATGAAATAGACATTCCAAGCAATTTTAAAATTGCAGATTCACAAGAAATAGAACTTTTAAAACAAGAAGTTATAGATGACCTTTTTGAACAAAAATATGTAAATAATGATAGTAATTTTATACAACTATTAGAAACTTATACAAATTATCGTGGAGATGAAGCTTTACAGGAACTATTACTAAACATATATAAATTTATTCAAAGTAGTCCATTTCCAAATAAATGGCTACAAGAAAAATTAAACTTATTTCAGATTAATAATAAGAATATAATACAAAGTATATGGGGCAAAATTATTATACAAGAAGTAAAAGAAGAAATAGAAGAAGCAATAATGCAACTTGAAAAAATAAAAACAAAAATGTTACCTTTTCCAGAGCTTGTTAAATTTTATCAAATAATTGAAGAAGATAAAATTAAGCTAAAAGAAATACAAATAAATTCTTCTTGGAATGAAATATATCAAAAAATGTCTACCTTAAATTTTTCTAAATGGCCGATTGACAAGAAAGTAACTAATGAATTGAAAGAAGAAGCAAAAGCAATAAGAGACAATATAAAAAAGAAAATTAAAGAAAATATAACAAAATTAATAAATTGCTCAGAAGAAAAAGTAATAGAAGATTTAGAAAATATGTATCCAATTTTACAAAAATTATCAAATTTAGTTATTGAATTTTCTCAAAATTTTGCACAAAAGAAAAAAGAAAAAAATTGCATTGATTTTAATGATATTGAGCACTTTGCTCTAAAAATATTAATAGATGAAAATAATAAACCTACAGAAGTAGCTAAAAAATATCAAGAAAAATTTAAAGAAATTGCAATAGATGAATATCAAGATAGTAATTTAGTACAAGAAACTATTTTAACAAGCATTTCAAAAGATAATAATATTTTTATGGTTGGTGATGTTAAACAAAGCATATACAAATTTAGACAAGCAAGACCAGAGCTATTTTTACAAAAATATGAAACATATAAAAATAAAGAAAACAAAAAAGAAAAAGACAATTTAAAAATACAACTATTTCGTAATTTTAGAAGTAGGCAAAACATATTAGACATTACTAATTTATTGTTTGAATCAATAATGAGTAAAAAGTTAGGAGATATAAACTATAATGAAGATGAATATTTAAATTATGGTGCAACTTATCCTGAGCAAGAAAAAATTAAAAATTATGCAGGAGTTGCACAAATAGAAATTATAGACTTAAAAGAAGATGAGTCAATTACAGCTTTTGAAGGAGAAGAAGAAAGCCAAGAAGTAGAAAGAATAGAAGACGATATATTAGAAGCTAAATTTGTAGCAGACAAAATACAAACTTTATTAAAAAGTAACTATATGGTTTATGATAAAAAGCAAGGATATAGAATTATAAAACCAAAAGATATTGTAATTTTATTAAGAGCAACATCTAATCTAGCTCAAATATATGAAAAAGAATTAGCTGACTTAAAATTACCAGTATTTAGTGATACTTCTAGTTCATATTTAGACACAGTGGAAATTCAAACTATTTTAGCTGTTTTAAAAATAGTAGATAATCCACTTCAAGATATACCATTAGTAGTTGTTTTAAGATCGCCTATTTGTAATTTAACAGATAATGATTTAATTACTATAAGATTAACCGACAAAAATTGCAGCTT
>CALXQH010000064.1 GCA_944390525.1 uncultured Clostridia bacterium
TTTCTTAATATTTTAAAAATTATTTTATCTCCTGGCTTTTTTGTATAAATATAGCATCTTAAATCACACATTTTTTCTAGCGCGATTCCATCTACTTCTAATAATATGTCTTTTTCTTTTATTCCATAAAGTTCTGCTGCTGAGTTTGTATTTACTTGTACGACATAAATTCCTTGATTTAATTCCAGGTTATTATCTAAATATGGAATTACGTTTTTATCATAAGCAAAAATTCCTAAATATGCTTCAGTAAAGCTTCCTGTTGTTGTAAAACTGTATATAATGTTTTTTACAGTATTTATTGGTACTGCAAATCCAATTCCTTCTGCAGATGTTATTTTTACACTATTTATTCCAATTACATCTCCACTTTCATTTATTAATGGTCCACCGCTATTTCCAGGATTTATAGTTGCATCTGTTTGTATTAGATCTTCCATATATGAAGATTTTTTATTTTCTTGTTCATCCTCTTCATTTATTATTATTGTTCTATTAGTTGCACTGACTATTCCTGCTGTTACAGTTCTTTGAAACTCAAATCCTATTGGATTTCCAATAGCATATACCGTTTGACCTAATTTTACCTGTTCAGAATCTCCTAAACTAACATATTGTAAATTTTTAGCATTTATTTTTACAATTGATAAATCTAAATCTGTGCTTGCCCAAACTACATTTCCTTGGTAACTTTTTCCTGTAGGAAGTGTTATAAAGCAATTACTATATTTTCCTCCTGATACATGTTCATTAGTTAAAATATAACCATTTTCAGATACAATCATACCTGTTCCCAGACCTAATTTTGATGTACTGTTTTCTACAAATATTGAATTTCCTGTATTTTTTAATTTTGAAATTCCCACTATGCTTTCATTAACTCTTTCTAACATTTGTGTAATGGTTTCATTTTCTTTTTTTACTTCTTCTATTGTTTGTGAAAGCTTTGTAGTTTCATATTGTTGGTTTATCTTGTTAGTTGTTGTTTGGATTCTATCATATAATGTATATATAAGAGCCACAATTAGAACTAATAAAATACTAATAGTTACTCCTAAAATATAATCTTTTACTTTATTCTTTTTTTGCTTTTTTCTAATATATTCTTCCATATTTTCTCCTATTTTAAATTTTTTCTTTTATGTGATTATAGGCATTTTTTTATTAATTAAACACATATTTTATAAATTTCCATTTTTCCCCAATCTTTTACATTTTTTAATTGATTTTTTAATATATTTAATATATAATCAATTTATAATTTTATAAAATTATTCGTAAGAAAGGAATCATTATGAAAACCAACTTAACAAATCCTCAAAAATCAATTTGGTACACGGAACAATATTATAAAAATACATCTGTTAATAATATTGGTGCATATATTTATATTTATGACAATATTAATTTTGATGTATTAAAACAAACTGTAAATGAAGTTGTAAAATTAAATGATAATATGAGGCTAAAGTTTAAAAAAGAAAATAATTTTTTAACTCAATATGTTACTGATTTTAATCCTTTTGATATTGATATAATTGAACTGTCTTCTATACAGGAAGTTATAGAAAAAACTAAGGATTTTGCCAATATTCCTTTTAAAATAGAAAACAACTTTTTATTTAAATTTTTATTGTATAAATTGCCTAATAATGAAGGTGGAGTTATAATAAATATTCATCATATTATTAGTGATTCTTGGACTTTAGGTTTAATAGGAAAAGAGATTGCAAATATTTATTGTAAAATATTAAATAAAAATTATGACTTTAATAAATATCCTTCTTATTTAAATTATATTAAAGAAGAAAATGAATATTTAAATAGTTCTAGATTTAGTAAAGATAAAGAATTTTGGGAAGAAAAATTTAAAACAATTCCTGAAATAGCTTCTATTCCCTCTTATAAAAACAATATTTCTAATAATATTTCTTGTGCTGGTAATAGAAAAATTTTTAATATAAACTCTAAAGAACTTAATAAAATAAAAGAATTTTGTACTAATTATAATGTTTCTCTATACAACTTTTTTATGGCTATTTATTCTTTATATATAGGTAAAGTATGTAATTTAAAAGATTTTGTAATTGGTACTCCTATTTTAAATAGATCAAATTTTGCTCAAAAACATACTATGGGTATGTTTGTTAATACTATTCCTTTAAGAATTAATTTAAATTACAATCTATCTTTTATTAATTTTGTAAAAGATATTACTTCTAATACAATGTCTTCTTTACGACACCAAAAATATTCTTATCAATTAATTTTAGAGTATTTGAGAAAATTAAATCCCTCTGTTCCAAATTTATATAATGTACTTTTGTCTTATCAAATAACTAAATCAGTTGAAGATAATAGTGACATAAAATGTGTTACAGAATGGGTAGAAAATGGTTGTTGTGCAGATGAATTACAGATACATTTATCAGACATTAACAATGAGTCTTCTATTACAGTTGCTTATGATTATAAAGTTTCTAAATATGGTGAACAAGATATTTTAGATTTACATTCTAGAATCTTATCAATTATTAATCAAGTTATACATAACAATGATATTTTGTTAAAAAATATTCAAATTGTTACTGATACAGAAAAAAATGTATTATTACATGAGTTTAATAATACAGTATCTAATTACCCTTATAATAAAACTATTGTAGATTTATTTGAAGAGCAAGTTGAAAAAACTCCTGATAATATTGCAGTATCATTTGAAAATGAGAAATTAACATATAAACAATTAGACGAAAAATCAAATCAACTAGCTAATTATTTAGCTTTAAAAAATCTTAAAGTTTCTGAGAACATCGGTATATTTACAAATAGATCTGTTTCTACTATAATTGGAATTTTGGCAATATTAAAGCTTGGAAAAACTTTTGTACCTATAGATCCTTTATATCCTTTAGAAAGAATAAATTACATGATTAATGCTTCTAAATTAAGTTTTATACTTTCTGATATAAATTTTGATAAAACTCTTGATAATAGCAATTTAGAAATTATATTAATAAATGATTTTTCTTCAAATAGCACAGTTTTTAATTGTAAAAAAGTTTCTAAATCTAAAAATAATGTATACATTATTTTTACTTCAGGTTCTACAGGCAAACCAAAAGGAGTTACAATTTCACATAGAAATTTAATTAATTTAATTTGGTTTGAAAAAGAAAAATCTCCAATTTTAGAAAATAATTCTAAAATTCTTCAATTCGCTACAATGAGTTTTGATGTTAGTTATCAAGAAATTTTTTCTGCACTTTTGTCTGGAAATACATTAGTATTAATTAGTGATACTGACAGGAAAAATATTAGCAATTTAATTAATTATATAAAAATCAATAAAATATCAACATTGTTTATTCCTCCTGCATACTTAAGATTATTAGTAGAAGATTTAAATAATGTAAAAATATTATCTAAAAGTGTAAAATATATTATAACAGCCGGAGAAGCTTTATTAATTACTCCTGGAATTAAGAAGCTTTTAAAAAATAATGTGCAAATTTTTAATCATTACGGTCCTGCTGAAACTCATGTAGCAACCACATATAAGGTACCAAATAATATAGAAACCACTAATGTTTCTATTGGAACTCCTATAAATAATACGCAAATATATATATTAGACGAATACAATAATTTATGTCCTTTTAATGTTGTTGGACAAATTGCTATTGGAGGAGATTGTGTAGGAAATGGATATATTGATAAATCTTTAAATAGAAACAAATTTATAGCTAATCCATTTAAAGAAAATTCTAAATTATATCTTACAGGGGATTTAGGTTTTATTGATAAAAATAATTTAATACAGTTTATAGGTAGAAAAGATTTTCAAGTTAAGATAAATGGTTTTAGAATAGAGTTAGATGAAATAACAAAAAGTTTATTAAATTACAATGGTGTTAATTCTTGTATTACTATTGTTAATGAGATAAATAATAAAAAATATATATTCTGTTATTATACATCTGACTTAAACTTAGATAAAAAAGATATTATGTCTTTTTTGAGCTCAAAATTGCCTAAATATATGGTTCCAACGAAATTGATACAATTGGATGTTTTGCCTATAAATAATAATGGAAAAATAGATAGAAACGCCTTACCTAAAGTAGATTTAGATATTGAAGATGACTTTGTTCCTGCAACTACAGAAACACAAATTAAATTATTAAACATTTGGAAAGAAATCCTTAATATGCAAAGCTTAGGTATTTCTAATGATTTTTTTAGTATTGGTGGAGATTCTTTACTTTCAATAAAATTATCTTCATTTATTCAAAAAGAGTTTAATGTTGATATAAATATTAATGATATTTTTGAAAATTCAACTATTGAAACCTTAAGTAAAGTTATTGATAATAAAAAACAACTTGAAAAAAAAGAAATAGCTCATATTTCTTCTAATGTAAATTACTACCCTTTATCTTCTGCTCAAAAAAGAATTTACTATTCTTGTAATATAGATAAAAACTCTACTTTATATAATATAGCAGGAGGAGTAATTTTAGATAAAGACTTAGATATAAATAAGTTAAATAATTGCTTTAAAGTTTTAATAGAAAAAAATGATGCTCTAAGAACTCACTTTGATATTAAAAATGAAGAGATTTTTCAAATAATAGATAATAAAGTTGATTTTGAAATTAAATTAAATACTTCTTATACCAATAATTTAAATGAAATTTGTTCTAATTTTATAAAGCCATTTGATTTATCAAAAGCACCTTTATTTAGAGCTGAAATAGTAAAATTAGAAAACAATAAAACATTATTTTTGTTAGATATGCATCACATTATTTGTGATGGCACTTCATTAAACGTATTAATTCAGGAATTGTGCAGTTTATATAATGGTAATCAATTAGCTGATAAAAAAATAGATTATAAAGACTTTACTTTGTGGGAGCAAGAGCAATTTAATACAAAAGAATTTAAAACTTCAAAAGAATTTTGGGTAGATCAATTTAAAGATGAAATACCTTTATTAAATATGCCTACAAGTTATAACAGGCCTTCTGTGCAAAGTTTTGAAGGAGCTAATTACTATACTAATTTATCAAGTGAAACTATAAAAAAAATACATAAAATTTCTAAAAGTTTAAATATTACTCCATATATGTTAATGCTTTCTTGTTATTACATTTTGCTTTCAAAATATACATCTCAAGATGATATAGTAGTAGGAACTGCTATTTCTGGTAGAGAATTATCTGAGCTTTCTAATATTATAGGAATGTTTGTAAACTCCTTAGCATTAAGAAATAAAATAGATTCTTCTTTAACTTTCGCAGATTTTACTAAAAATATAAAAATAAACTGTTTAAATTGCTTTAATCATCAAAACTATCCTTTTGATGTCCTTGTTAAAGATTTAAAAATAAATAGAAGCATAGCAAGGAATCCTTTATTTGATACAATGTTTATTTTTCAAAATGAAGGTTATCCAATTATAAATTTTGAAGGAATAAATAGTCAATATTTTATTCCTAATAACAATATTGCTAAATTTGATTTATCTTTAGAAATTGTACCTATAAATGATGAATATCTAATGAGATTTGAATATTGTACTAAATTGTTTAGTGAAGATTTTATAAAGAGATTTTCTTCACATTATATTAATATATTAAATACAATTTTAGAAAATAGCCAAATTAAGCTTTCTGAAATAGATATGCTTTCAGAAAAAGAAAAAAAGCAATTATTATGTGATTTTAATAATACAAAGGTTAATTATTCTAAAAGCAAATCTTTAATAGATTTATTTGAAGAACAAGTACAAAAAACTCCTGATGATATAGCTGTTGTTTTTGAGGATGAGCAATTGACTTATAAAGAATTGAATGAGAAAACTAATCAGGTTGCTAATTATTTAATTGAGCAAGGTGTGTCTAATAATTCAATAATAGGAATTATGCTTCCAAGATCTTTAGAAATGATAGTAGCTATGTTTGCTATATTAAAATGTGGAGCTGCTTATTTACCTTTAGATCCAACTTACCCTAAAAATAGAATAAAATATATTCTAAAAGATAGTAATGTTAATATATTATTAGTTAAATCTAGAAATATATCTTTAAATAATGTTAATTGCATAAATATAGATATAAAAAATTCAAACATCTATAAAATTTATAGTAAATGTAATTTAAATATTATAGTTTCTCCTAATAGTTTGGCTTATGTTATATACACTTCAGGTTCTACAGGTAATCCAAAAGGTGTTATGATAACTCACAAAAATGTTAATAATTTTATAACTGGTATTTGTAAAAAAATTAAATTTAGTAAAGTTATTGTATCTATAACAACTATATGTTTTGATATCTTTGTTTTAGAATCTATTTTACCTTTATTAAATGGTTTGACTGTAGTTGTTGCAAATGAATCAGAACAAAACATTCCAAAATTACTTAATGCGCTTTGTTTAAAATATAACGTTTCTATGATTCAAACTACTCCATCAAAGATGTCTTTATTAATAAGCGATTCTGATTCTTTAGAATACCTAAAGCATATTGATACAATAATGTTAGGAGGAGAACCTTTTCCATACAAGTTACTTCTAAAGTTAAAAGAATTATGTATGGGTAAAATATATAATATGTATGGTCCAACGGAAACAACAGTATGGTCTTCTATAAAAGATTTAACTAATACGAATAATATAACTATTGGTACTCCTATTGCTAACACTACCGCTTATATTTTAGATAATAATTTAAATATCCTACCTATTGGCCTTCCTGGTACTCTATATCTAGGAGGAAATGGCGTTTCTAATGGATATTTAAATAAGCAAGACTTAACTAACGAAAAATTTATTGTAAATAAATATGTTAAAAATGAAGTTATATACAATACTGGTGATTTAGCTAAGTGGCAAACAAATGGTGAACTAATATATTTAGGTAGATCAGACTTTCAAATAAAAATGAGAGGTTTAAGAATAGAACTTGGAGAAATTGAAAAAGTAATATTATCTTTTAAAAATATAGATAATGCTGTAGTTACTGTTAGTACAGATTCTATGGACAGGCAATTTTTATGTGCTTACTTTATATCTAAATTAAGAATTTCTTTATCAGAATTAAAAGAATATATAAGTAAGTTTTTGCCAAACTATATGGTTCCTACATATTTAATCCAGGTATCTGATTTTACATATACACCTAATGGAAAAATAGATAAAAAATCTTTACCTACACCAGAAATATTAACAGATAAATCTACAATTATTTTACCCAAAAATAAAACTGAACAAAAGCTTTTAGAAATATTTGAAAAACTTTTATGCATTTCTCCAATCAGTACTGATGACAATTTTTTTGATATTGGAGGAGATTCTCTGCTTGCTTTGAAACTACAAATAGAGCTAATAAAAGAAAATTTTAATATTACTTATGCAGAAATATTTAAATATAACTCTGTTAAAAAATTATCAAATTTATTAAATACTAAATCTATTAACAATACTGTTAATGTAGATTATAATATTTCTTATAATTACTCTAGTATAAATAAATTGTTAAAAAATAATAGTATAAAATTCATTGATAAGTTAGACTACTCTCCCATAGGAAATGTATTATTGACTGGAGTTACTGGCTTTTTAGGGGCTCACATTTTAGATTATTTATTAACTAATACTTATGTAACAGTATATTGTTTAGTGCGTAAAGATCCTAGTACATCTATTATTGACAAGGTTTTAGATAAATTACATTTTTATTTTGAAAATAAATATGATGGTTTAATAAATAAAAGAATTTTTATTATAGAGTCTGACTTAACTCAAGATAAATTAGGCTTAACAAATGAGAATCTTAATTTATTAATCAATAATATTTCTTGTGTAATTAATAGTGCTGCATTAGTAAAACATTATGGTAATTATTTGAAATTTAAAGAAATAAATGTTACTGGAGTAGAAAAACTTATTAACTTCTGTAAGAAATATGATAAACAGCTAGTTCAAATTTCAACTATAAGCGTTTCTGGTAATACTTTAACAGATATCTTTAATAATCCTGACGGTTTTGACTCTGATGTTGATTTTTCTGAAAATGATTTATATATAGGTCAATCTTTAGAAAATGTTTATGTACGTAGTAAATTTGAAGCTGAAAGATTAATACTTGAAGAAATAAACCATGGAAATTTAGATGCTTTAATATTGAGAATAGGAAATATTACCAATAGAATAACTGACGGAAAATTTCAATTTAATCCTACGGAAAATGCATTTGCTAATAAGCTTAAATCTTTTATAAAGTTACAGACCATTCCAAATTACATTCTTGATAAATACATAGAATTTAGTCCTGTAGACGTAGTTGCAGAAGCTATAATAAAAAGTATAGAGTACAGACCTAGTAAAATATCTGTATTACACATTTATAATCCAAATCATATATATATAAATGATTTTATAAATATGCTACCAAGTGATTATAATATAAACGTAGTTTCTTCCTTAGAATTTAAAAAATTTATTAAGGATATAATTGAAATTGATGATTATAAAGGTATAATATCAAATATAATAAATGATTTAAATTCAGAAACAGAATTAGTCTATGATACGCATATAAAAATAAAAAGCAATTTTTCACAATACTTTTTAAATAAAACAGGGTTTACTTGGCCAATTATAAATAAAGATTATATAAAACTTTTGTTAAAAAATATTTAGGAGGTTTATAAATGGATTTTAATTTAATAATGTTAATCGTATCAACCATAATAACAATTATTTTATTTTATTATTTAAAAAAATTAGATGTTCAAAATTCTCTAAAAACGGTTTTTTTAATTAATTTAGCATTAATATTAATTTGGAATGTTTCTTTAACTGCTCAGTTACTGTTTTTTAAGAAATACAATATTGACCCTATATATTTTGACTATATAGCATATATAGGAATATGTTTTTTGCCTGTTTCATTTTTCTTTACAGGATTAATATTTACAAATACTAAAATTAAATTTAAAAAAATATTTTTATTATTATTTATTATCCCTATTATATCCTTAATAGTATTGTGGACTAATAACATTAATCATCTATTTTATATAAAATATTCAACGATTTTAAGTGATACTATTTATGGACCGTATATGTTTATACATAGCCTATACACTTATACATTATTTGCAATATCACTAATATTGTTATTAAGGTATGCTATTAAAAATGCTGGTTTTTTTTCAAAACAAGCTATTTTAACTATTTTTGCAGTACTTATTCCTATAGTAACAAATATTGTTGGATATTTAGGATTGATTCCTATGACTGTTTATATGACTCCAATTAGTTTTTCTTTTACTTTACTTTTACTAGCCTTTGCTATATTTAAATTTAAATTTTTAAATTCCGCTCCTATAGCATTACAAAGAATTGTAGATAGAATTTCTGATGGTTATTTAGTTCTAGATGAAAATAATATAATTACTGATTTCAATAATACCCTCATTAAAATGTTTAAACTTGACCCAAGCTATATAAGAGGAAAAAATTTATTTGATTTAATGAAAGAAAAAACATTTTTTGATATTAATGAAGAAAAATTAAAAGGTCTTATTGAGAAAGTAAAAAATACAGAAGATACTTTACATTTTGAAAGAAAATTGGTTGATATTGAAAAATATTTTAATATTGAAATTAATAGCATTCAAAATAATAA
>CALXQH010000065.1 GCA_944390525.1 uncultured Clostridia bacterium
GGGATAAAGTAGTATTACCCGATGGAACAAAAGGATATGTTTCTAGAGAATATTTAAAAGAAATTGATATACAAAGTAATTGTAGTGAGCAGTATGTAGTTTCTGCATATACAAATTTTAGAAATGGTCCTGGAACAACTCAAACAACTATAATAAAACTTCTTTCTCCAGGACAAATAATAACTGTAGTTGAAAAAGATAAATATAAAAATATAAATGGAGAAGATTGGTATAGAGTAAAACTTTCTGACGGAACATATGGATATGTAGGAACAGGATATATCAAAAAATATGATGGTACTCAAGTTGAATTAGTAAAAGTAGTTTGTACAGATGGCATAAATATTAGAAAAGAACCAAGTACATCATCTGCAGTATTAAAAGCTGTAGCAGTAGGAACAATTTTAACAAGAATAGAAAAAGATGTACAAAGCACAGATACTACATATACATGGGATAAAATAACTACTTCTAGTGGAATAGTTGGTTATGTAGTAAGAGAAGATCCAAATACAAAAAAAGCTTGGATAGAACCTATAAATAATATAGATGATGGTAATGACGAGAACACTGGTACAGCGGAAATTAAAGGAGAAGGATTTAAAACAAGTGGAAATTATATTATTTGTGAACCAAATATCACAGTAACAAAGATAAAAACGGTATCAGAAGAAATTGTAATAAAAAAAGCAGAGACTACACTAAAAGATACAGATAATGTCGGAACAGGTAATACATTAACATTTGGAGGCAAAACATATACTATAGTTGTACTTGGAGATGTTAATGGAGATGGAAAAGTAAATACAGGTGATACATTAGCAATGAGTCAACATATAGAAAATTTTAAAAAGATTACTAATACTGAATATCTAAAAGCAGCAGATGCAAATGAAGATGGAAAAGTAAATACAGGTGATTCTTTAAAAATAAGACAACATGTAGAAAATTTCAAAAAAATTACTATATAAAATATATATTAAAAATATGAAGGGAAATAAAAAATGAAAAAAATTTTAAAATTAACTTTTATAAGCTTTTTAATTATAATAACATTTTGCATGATAAACAAAGTAAAAGCAGCTACAACTCAATTAAGCACTAACTCAAGTAGTATTACAGAAGGAGATACTGTAACTGTAAAAGTAACTATAAATGCAGCACAATGGAATTTAACACTAACTGCCAATGGGGAAACTTTAGATACGTGGACTGAAACAGTTAATTATAAAGAAAATTTATCAAAAACTTTTAGTGTATCATATAAAGCAACAGAAAAAGGAACTGTAAAATTTGTACTTACAGGAGACATTACAGATGTAGATCAAACTAACACAGAAATAAATACTAATAAAACAGTTACAGTAAAAGAAAAAGAAACAACAGATACATCATCAGAAGAAAGTACAACCAAAACTCCTAAATTTACAACAGTAAATGAAACAGTATATGCAACAACACAAGTAAATGTAAGAAAAAGTTATTCAACATCTAGTGCAATAGTGGGTTCTTTAGAAAAAGGAGAAAGTGTTAAAAGAACAGGAATTGGAGATAACGGCTGGAGTAAAGTAACATATAATGGACAAACAGCATATATTAGTAGTACATATTTAACAAAAACTAAGCCAATTGTTGAAGAACCTGAAGAAGAACCAGAGGAAGAACCTGAAGATACAAATACAACTTTAAATGAAAATAATGAAAGTAATACAAATACAGACAATACAACTAACAACAATACTACAGATAATGAAACACAAAATAACAGCCAAAATCTACAATTATCAAAATTAGAAATATCAGGAGTTAATTTTTCAGAAGGATTTAATCCAGAAATATATACATATGAACTAAAATTAAACTTTTTTGTAAAAGATTTAAATATTACAGCTATAGCAAATAAAGAAGACGCAAAAATAGAAATTATAGGAAATGAGGATTTTAAAGAAGGAGAAAATAACATCAACATATTAGTTAGTTCAGCTGATGGAAATGAAACAGTTACTTATCAAATAAAAGTAATAGTTCCTTCAGAAGTAGAAAATAATCCTCAAAACAATTTACAATTTTATTTAATATGTGGAATAATTATTTTAGCAGCTATTGCAGCTATAATTGTAGTAATAGCAATATATAAACAAAAAAATAAAAGAGAATACGATGATGATACAGAAGAAGATTTTTATAAATTTAAAATAGATGAACAATATGACAGTGAAGAAAAACCAAAAAGAACAAAGGGAAAACATTCTAATTAAAAATGGAAAAGAGTTTATCTCTTTTCCATAAAAAATGCCACTATAGCTCAGTTGGTAGAGCAACGGATTCGTAACCCGTAGGTCAGCAGTTCAATTCTGCTTAGTGGCTCCAGCTCCTTTTATGAAGCATAACATTTTTGCATTTAAGTTAAGAAACATTTTGAGTGTATTTTTCCATTTGACTTTCTTCAACCAATTATTTTTCTAATATTAGTTAAATTAAAAGAACTACCAATTTAAACTATATTTTCTGCTACTAAGATAGAAAGTTAAACTATTTTATTCTTTCCTATAAGTCTTGCAAGATTATTTATATAAATATTATGAAGTTCAATGCTTTTATGACTCATACAATAATCTTTTAATACATAAACATTATAATTATTTTCAAATAAATCTAAAGCTGTTTTTGAAATGCAAGCATCTGTGTCAAAACCACATAAATAAATTTCATCTATATTATTTTCAATCAAATATCTTTTTAATTCATCATTTAATGAAGAATATATTTTTTTATCAAAAATTTTATAATTTTTAGTATCAATAGCAATTTGTTGTTGTTCTTTTGTTAAGCACCCTTTGTAATTTAAATTTTTATACCAAAGACTATTCACATCATTTATAAATCTTGTAAAAGCAATATTTTTAAATTGATTACTATTAACTAATTTTTCTATTTTTAATAATATAGGTTTTGTATTTTCATTTATAAAATCTTTTTGAACATCTATAACTAACAAGAATTTATTCATTTAGATTTTTCCTTTCATCTATTTTAATATTTATCCAAAAAGTTATTGAAATTTACTATAAATAGTTTTAATTATAAGATCATTTCTTTATTCACTTTTCTATATGCATTATTTTTCATTTTTTAATCATTTCAATTATTTAATTAAAGCTAAATATCATCATCATTAAATAGTTTATTTGTAAATCCATATAAATTATAGCATATAAAATTGAAAAATCATATATTAACATTGAAACTCAATAAAAAATAATTAGCTATCAAACTAACAATTTCCGTAAAAGTATTGCTTTTTTTAAGAAAATATGCTATTATATAAAAAGTATTAAATATATACCTTTTACTTAGTTTTAGGAGAAAACTCCTACTAAAACTCAGTTTAAGGCAAATTTAAAATAGGAGGTAAAAAAATGACAAAGGAAAGAAAACAAGAAATTATTGAAACTTATAAAAGGGATGAAAAAGATACTGGTTCACCAGAAGTTCAAATAGCTCTTTTAACAGAAAGAATTAATGAATTAACAGCTCATTTAAAAGTTCATATGAAAGATAACCATTCTAGAAGAGGACTTTTAAAAATGGTAGGAGCAAGAAGAAACTTACTCAACTACCTAGCGAAAAAAGATGTTCAAAGATATAGAGATATCGTTGAAAAATTAGGTTTAAGAAAATAGTTTGCAATTTGGACGTTTTGCTTTTAAGGCTAAACGTCCAAATTTACGAATTTAAAATTTTTAGAAATACATATTTTTATAAAAAAAATGAAAAAATATTAATGATATTAAAACAATAATTTAAATTAGAAAGTAGCTTGTATTATATGCTATAAAACATAACATATAATAGAGGTTACACTAGTTTTGTTATTGTTTAAATATAAAAAAATAAAAAGGAGAATGTGATTATGTTTAAAATTTATGAAACAGAACTAGCAGGGAGAAAATTAACGATAGAAACAGGTAAAATAGCAGAACTTTCAAACGGAAATGTAATAGTACGTTATGGAGAAACTGTTGTTATGGTAAATGTTACATCAGCAAAAGAGCCAAAAGAAGATGTTGACTTTTTTCCATTATCTGTAGATTATGAAGAAAAACTATATGCAGTAGGAAAAATACCAGGAAGTTTTACAAAAAGAGAAGGAAAACCAACAGACAAAGCCATTTTAACATCAAGAGCAATAGACAGACCATTAAGACCATTATTTCCTAAAGATTTTAGAAATGATACATGTGTAGTAGCAACAGTATTATCAGTAGAACCAGACAATAGTCCAGAAGTATGTGCTATGATTGGGGCATCTGCAGCACTTTCTATATCAGATATTCCATTTGGTGGACCTACAGCAGCAGTAGCAGTTGGTTATGTAGACAACGAAATAGTTATTAATCCAACTTTAGAACAAAGAGAAAAAAGTAGATTAACATTAACAGTAGCAGGAACTTTAAATAAAATTACTATGATAGAAGCAGGTGCAGATGAAATATCAAATGATATAATGCTTGAAGCAATTAAACAAGCACATGAAGAAATTAAAAAGATTTGTAACTTTATTTCTGATATAAAAGCAGAAATTGGAAAACCAAAATTTGAATATAAATCATTTAAAACAGATCAAGAAGTATATAAAGAAATAGAAGAAAACTTTAAAACTAGAATGTACGAAGATGTACAAGCCACAGACAAAACTGTAAGAGATGCAAATATAGAAAAAATCACAGAAGATATAACATCATATTTTGTAGAAAAATATGGAGAAGAAGTAGCTCAAGAAAAGAAAACAGATATAGCAGACAGTATTCACGATTTAGAAAAAGCATGTGTTAGAGAAATGATTTTAGAAGAACATAAACGTCCAGATGGCAGAAAAATAGACGAAATAAGACCACTTTCATGTGAAGTGGGGGTACTTCCTAGAGTTCATGGAAGTGCAATATTTACAAGAGGACAAACTCAAGTTATGTCTGTAGTAACACTTGGAATGAAAAGTGAAGAACAAATGCTAGATGGATTAGATGAAGAAGAATCAAAAAGATATATGCATCAATATAATTTCCCATCATACAGTGTTGGTGAAGCAAGACCTTCTAGAGGACCAGGAAGAAGAGAAGTGGGACACGGAGCTTTAGCAGAAAAAGCACTAGTTCCAGTAATTCCAACTGAAGAAGAATTTCCATATGCTATACGTGTAGTATCTGAAGTACTATCTTCAAATGGGTCTACATCACAAGCAAGTATTTGTGGCAGTACTCTTGCATTAATGGATGCAGGTGTACCAATAAAAAAACCTGTAGCAGGAATTTCTACAGGATTAATTACAGACAAAAATGATCCAAATAGATATATTATGCTTACTGACATACAAGGAATTGAAGACTTCTTTGGAGATATGGATTTTAAAGTTGGGGGAACAAAAGATGGAATTACTGCCATACAAGTAGACATTAAAATTGACGGACTAACATATGATATTATTAAAGAAGCATTTGAAAGAACAAAAATTGCAAGAGATTATATATTAGATAATATAATGTTACCTGTTATAAATAAACCAAGAGAAGAAATATCTAAATATGCACCAAAAATCATTATAGATACAATTAATGTTGAAAAAATAAAAGATGTTATTGGACCTGGTGGAAAAATGATTAATAAAATCATTGAAGAAACAGGAGTAAAAATTGATATTAATGATGATGGAAAAGTATGTGTATATTCTAATGATACAGAAAGTGGAAAAAAAGCTATGGATATGATTTTAGATATAGCTAAAATTATTGAAGTTGGTAAAATATACAATGGTACAGTTACAAAAATCATGAGCTTTGGAGCATTTATAGATATTGGCGGTGGAAACGAAGGGCTATTACACATTTCTAAAATATCAAATAAAAGAGTTGAAAAAGTTGAAGATGTATTAAGTGTAGGAGATGAAGTAACAGTTAAAGTTTCTGAAATTGATAACCAAGGAAGAATTAATCTAAATATGAAAGACTTAGAAGTAAGCAATAATGAAGAAAAAATAACAGAAGAAAAATAATTTTAAAATAATAGTTGAATTATATAAAAAAAACATATATAATAAACGTAAATTTAAAATAAGAAAGGAACTAAAAATGGAGTATTTATATATTCTGCAACAGGCACTAATATGGATAATAACAATATTTTGGCTATACCAATTTATTATTAGTATTTGTTCGCTAATAAAATTAAAGGATAAACCAATGCTAACGCAAAAAAAACATCGTTTTATGGCTATTATACCAGCACATAATGAAGAAAAAGTAGTAACAGAATTAATAGAAAGTTTAAAACAGCAAAACTATCCAAAAGAATTGCTAGATATATATGTAATTGCCGATAACTGTACAGACAATACAGCAAATGTAGCAAGAAATGCAGGAGCAATAGTATATGAAAGATTTGACCCTAGCAAGAAAACTAAGGGGTATGCATTAAATTGGTTTCTACAACAAAAAATTGAAGAAAATGCACAATATGACGCTTTTTGTGTGTTTGATGCAGATAATATTGCAGATAAAAATTTTATTAAAAATATGAACAAAAAACTTTGCCAAGGAGAAGATGTTGTTCAAGGTTATAGAGATATAAAAAATCCTACAGACAATTGGATAACTGCAGGATATGCTATATTTTATTGGACTATGAACCGCTTTTATCACTTAGCACGATATAACGTAGGTTTATCTCCATTACTAAATGGAACAGGTTTTATGGTTAGATTTGATGTGGTAAAACCAGAAGGATGGCAAACAAAAACATTAACTGAAGATATTGAGTTTTCTATAAAAAGAATTATAAAAGGCAAAAAATTAGGATGGGCAGTAGATGCAATAGTTTATGATGAGCAACCTTTAGGATTTAAACAAAGTTGGAAACAAAGAACAAGATGGACAGTAGGTCATATACAATGTATTAAAGAATATACAAAACAATTAATTATAGCAATAAGAGAACATAAAACTATAATGAACTTTGACGGATTCTTATATATAATTGGAAGCATACCTATGTTTGTACTTACTTTGGTATTATTACTATTAAATACTGTTATATATGCAGGAAATGGAATGACTACATTGGACTTATTTGATAATATGGTAAGATATATAATTCCAACATTCTTATTTCCAATTGCAACAGCAGTTTTAATCATGTTGTTAGACAAAAAACCAATAAAATCAATGATTAAAGGATTAATATGTTATCCATTATTCTTAGGTTCTTGGCTATTAATAAACTTTAAATGTTTATTTAAACGTGATACTACTTGGGAAAAAATTGAGCATGTTAGAAAAATTGCTATTAGTGAAGTAACAAAATCAGAAACAGAAAAAGTACAAAATTAAAAATAAGGCAAGAAGAGTAAAAACTTTTCTTGCTTTTTTATATAAAAATATATAAAAAGAGGAAAGCTTATGAAAAAACAAAAGGAGTCAACAAAAAACATGCTAAAAATTATAATAATTTTATTATTAATACTATTTGCTATAGTGGCAATAATTATACTAGGAATTAATTTTTGGATAAAAACAAAAACATCTAGTAAGATTATAACAGAAAAACAAGCTCAAAAATTACAAAATATTGACTGTATTTTAGTTTTAGGTGCTGGAATATGGGGAGATAAGCCTAGCCCAATGCTTGAAGATAGATTACTACAAGGAATATCGTTATATAATGACAAGGTATCTACTAAAATAATTATGAGTGGAGATCACGGAACAGAAGAATATGATGAAGTAAATGTTATGAAGGACTTTGCTATTGAAAAAAACATAAATTCAGAAGATATTTTTATGGATCATGCTGGATTTTCAACATATGATAGTATTTACCGTGCAAAAGAAGTTTTTGCAGCAAAGAAGATAGTAATTGTTACACAAAAATATCATTTATATAGAGCGCTTTATGTAGCAGAAAAATTGGAAGTAGAAGCATATGGAGTTCCATCAAATCCAAGAACATATGCAGGACAAGCTTTAAGAGAAATAAGAGAAATTTTAGCAAGAAATAAAGACTTTGTTAAATGTATATTAAAACCACAATCTACATATTTAGGAGAAACCATTCCAGTAAGTGGAAATGGTAATGAAACAAATGATAAGAATTAAAGTAGACAATTAAAAATAATAATGATATAATTCAACAAATTTAAAGGAGAATAGAATACAGTGAAAAAAAATAAAATTAAATATTTACATATAGCAATAATTATATTAGGAGTTATATTTATAAGTCTACCTATATTTCATAATAATTTATGGTTTGATGAAAGCTATTCTGTAGGAATGGCAAATAAAAGTTTTGTAGATATATGGCAAATAGGAAGCAATGATGTTCATCCAATACTATATTACTATATATTACATTTAATATATTTAATATTTGGGTCAAATATATATTTATATAGATTTGCTTCAATGATACCTATAGCAATATTAGGAATATTAGGTTATACACATATTAGAAAAGACTTTGGAAAAAAGGTAGGAATATTATTTTCCTTCTTTGTATTTTTCTTACCTATTAGTTGTGTTTATTCTGGAGAAATAAGAATGTACACTTATGCAATGTTGTTTGTAACAATTATGTCTATATATGCATACCGTATATATAAAAACTCTACATATAAAAATTGGATTATATTTGCAATATTTAGCTTAGCATCAAGCTATACTCATTATTATGGGTTGGCAACAGCAGGAGTTGTAAATTTAATATTATTTATATATATAGTATATAAATCAATTAAATTACATAAACTAAACAAGCAAAATAAATTTATTACAAAAGAACTAAAAAGTTTTATAATATCAGCAGTAACACAAATATTATTATATTTACCATGGCTATTTTGCTTAATAAAACAATTTACAGGAGTATCTAAAGGATTTTGGATACAAAAACCATCTTTTAAAATACTCTTACAAATATTTTGCTTTCAATTCACAGGTGACTTAGATATAATGTTTGCACCACAATGGATAGCTATTATTTTAGGTGTAATACTATCAGCTTATACTATTTATGCATTAATAAATTCTAGGAAAAAAACAAACAAAAAAGAAAATTTACCAGGATATTTAGCTATAGAAATTTATTTTATTGTATTTGCTACATTGCTTATTATATCTATAAAAACACCAATTTTATACGCTAGATACTTTTTGAACTTAACTGGATTATTTATGTTCTTTATGGCATTTTTTATATCAAAAGGTGGAAAGAAAATATTAACTATAATTGTTTGTGGCATTACTGTAATAGTAGCAATTTTAATAAATATAAATTGCATAAAAATGAATTATGCTCAAAATAACAAAAAACCATTAGAATATGTGCAACAAGATTTACAAGAAGGAGATATAATACTTTTTGGTAACAGAGGAAGCGGTTTTACTATAAGTATGCAATTAATAAATGTACCAAACTGTTTTTATGATTATGAAAATTGGAATGTAGAACCAGCATATAAAGCATTTGGAAAAAATATGCTTTATATAAATAATATAGAAGAACTATCAGATTATAAAGGAAGAATTTGGAGAATTTTTAAGCGGTAATATATTAAACCCACAGCAGCAAGAATTCGTAAAAACAATAATAGATTATGTCCGTGAAAATGGGAATATAGAACTAAGTG
>CALXQH010000066.1 GCA_944390525.1 uncultured Clostridia bacterium
AAAACTATTACTTAATTGTGAAATATGTACTAATCCATCATGCTTTACACCAATATCTACAAAAGCCCCAAAATCTGTAACATTACGTACCGTTCCTGTTAATATCATTCCTTCTTTTAAATCTTCAAATTTTAATACATCGGCTCTTAAAATTTGTTTTGGCATTTCTTCTCTTGGATCTCTACCTGGTTTTAACATTTCGTTAATAATATCTAGAAGAGTCATTTCACCTACAGCTAGTTCTTTGGCAGTTTCTTTTACATTTATTTTTAATAATTTAGCTTTTAATTCTAATTGTTTTTCTTTATTTAATAGATCTTCTTTTCTATAACCTAATTTTTTTAATAAACTTTCAGCTGCTGAATAACTTTCAGGATGTACACCTGTAATTTCTAAGGCATTTTTTCCTCCCGGTATTCTTATAAATCCTGCACATTGTTCAAATGCAGTTTTCCCTAGCTTTGAAATTTTTAGCAATTCTTTTCTTTCATTTATTTTTCCATTTTCTTCACGATATTTTACAATATTATTTGCTATAGTCTTGTTTATTCCCGCCACATAAGAGAGTAGTGATGGCGTCGCTGTGTTTACATCAACTCCAACTTCATTTACAGCATCTTCTACAACGCTAGTTAAGCTTTCAGTTAATTTCTTTTGATTTACATCATGTTGATATTGGCCTACGCCTATTGCTTTTGGTTCTATCTTTACAAGTTCAGCTAATGGGTCTTGCAATCTCCTTGCTATTGATATTGCTCCTCTTAATGAAACATTTATATTTGGATATTCTTCTGTTGCAAGTTTTGAAGCAGAATAAACAGAAGCACCCGCTTCACTTACAATAGCATAGTGAAGAGGTCTTTTTATTTCTTTTATTAAATTTGACACAAAACTTTCAGATTCTCTTGAAGCAGTGCCATTTCCTATTGCAATTATATCTATTTTATATTTTTCTATTAAAGTTTTTAATTCTTTTTTTGCTCCTTCTATATCATTTTGTGGTTCTGTTGGATATATAGTTGTTGTAGCAAGAAGTTTTCCTGTTTCATCAATTACAGCTATTTTACAGCCAGTACGATATGCTGGGTCAAATCCCATCACTGTTAATCCTTTTAAAGGTGCTGATAAAAGCAACGATTTTGCATTTTTTCCAAATACTTTAATTGCATGAATTTCTGCCTTTTCTGTTAAGTCTGAACGCATTTCTCTTTCAATAGATGGTTCTATTAGTCTAGTCCATGCATCTGATATAGTTTCTTCTAATATTGTAGTAAATTGTGTTTTTTGTTTTATAATATCTCTGTCTATTAAATCTATAATTTTATCTTCTGGTTTTTCAATTTTTACTTTTAAATATTCTTCTGCTTCTCCACGGTTAATAGCTAAAATTCTATGACTTGGAAGATGACTTACCTTTTCTGTAAATTCATAATACATATTATATGCTGTTTTTTCTTCTGGTTTTGTAGCTTTAGTAATTATAACTCCTTCTCTATAACAAAAACGTTTAATTTGCTTACGGTATTCTGGATTATCAGAAATAACTTCTGCAATAATATCTTGTGCACCTTGTATAGCTTCTTCTACTGTTGATACAACTTTTTCTTTGTTTTGTTTGTCTTGTTCTGATAATTTATCTATATTTATATATTTTTTAGCAATTTCTTCAATAGGAGTTTTTTCTGTTTGCGCTAATATAATATCTGCTAAAGGTTCTAGTCCTTTTGCTTTTGCAATAGTTGCTCTTGTTTTTTTCTTTTGTTTGTATGGTCTATATATATCTTCTACTTCAGCTAATGTTTTAGCATTTTCTAAGCTAATTACAATTTCATCTGTTAGTTTTCCCTGATTTTCAATAGAGTTTTTTACTTCTTGTTTTCTCGTCTCTAAATTACGTAAATATGTAAGCTTTTCTCCTAAATCTCTTAATATTTCATCTGAAAGCCCACCTGTTACTTCTTTTCTATAACGTGCAATAAATGGTATAGTATTTCCCCCATCTATTAATTCAACAGTTTTTTCTACTTGAATAGGCTTAACATTTAATTGCTCTGCAATAGTATTTATAATATTTTTTTGTTGTTCCATAGTAGTTTTTCCTTTCATTATTCAATCTATGTTTTATTATATCATCTTATTTTCTATTTTCAATATTTTATTTTGTAATTGTAATATTAAAAAGAAATAATAATATAATTACTTTTAAGATATTACTTTTAAATAGTAATTAAGTTTTTGTCGTTTTTTGTATAATAGTTGACTTTTTTATCGCATTCATATATATTTTTATTATAAAAAAGATGAATAAAAACAGGATAATTTTATCCTGTTTTTATTCAATTCCTAAATATTCATTATAAGTTACTTCTCTATCTATTATTTTATCAGTTTTTATATCTATAATTCTATTAGCTACTGTTTGAGTTAACTGATGATCATGTGAAGTAAATAAAATATTTCCTTTAAATTTTTTCATCCCCTCGTTAAGGGATGTTATAGATTCCATGTCTAAATGATTTGTTGGTTCATCAAATATTAAAAAATTTGCACCTGAAAGCATCATTTTAGAGAGTACACATCTTACTTTTTCTCCTCCTGATAATACATTTACCTTTTTAAGTGCTTCTTCTCCTGAAAATAACATTCTTCCTAAAAAACTTCTTACATAAGTTTCATCGGGATCTTTTGAATATTGTCTTAGCCAATCTGTAATAGATAAATCTGACTCAAATAAATAATTATTATCTTTAGGAAAGTAATTTGAAGTAATAGTTGTTCCCCATATAACTTCACCTTCGTCAGGCTTAATTTCTCCTGCTATAATTTGAAATAATACAGTTTTTGCATTTTCATTATCTGCTAAAAATGCTATTTTATCTCCTTGCTTAACAGTAAAAGAAATATTATTTAATATTTTTTCTCCATTAATTGTTTTAGATATATTTTTTATATGTAGTATTTCTTTCCCTGGCTCTCTATCTGGTTTAAATTCAACATATGGATATCTTCTGTTAGATGGTTTTATTTCATCTAATTCAATTTTTTCTAGTGATTTTTTACGTGATGTAGCTTGTTTTGACTTTGAAGCATTTGCACTAAATCTTGCAATAAATTCTTGTAATTCCTTAATTTTTTCTTCTTTCTTTTTATTAGCTTCTTTCATTTGTTTTAAAGCAAGCTGGCTAGATTCATACCAAAAGTCATAATTTCCTGGATATACTTTAATTTTTCCAAAATCAACATCTGCTATATGTGTACATACTTTATTTAAAAAATATCTGTCATGTGACACTACTATAACTGTGTTTTCAAATTCTATTAAAAATTCTTCAAGCCAATTAATGCTTTTTAAATCTAAGTCGTTTGTTGGCTCGTCCAATAATAGTATGTCAGGATTTCCAAATAGTGCTTGTGCTAGTAATACCTTTACTTTATCTTTTGCTTCTAAATTACTCATAAGTTCATAATGTTTTTCAGATTGTATTCCTAAATCATTTAAAAGTTGGCTAGCATCAGATTCTGCATTCCATCCATCTAATTCAGCAAATCTTTCTTCTAATTTTGCTGCTTTCATTCCGTCTTCTTCTGAAAAATCTGGTTTACTATATATAGAATCTTTTTCTTTCATTATTTTGTATAATTCATCATTTCCCATAATTACAGTATCTATAGCAGTATATTCTTCAAATGCAAAGTGATCTTGTTTTAAAATAGAAATTCTTTCATTTTTCTCTTTTGTTACTTCTCCTTTGCTCGGTTCAATTTCTCCTGATAATACTTTTAAAAAAGTTGATTTTCCAGATCCGTTTGCCCCTATAATTCCATAACAACATCCTTTGTTAAATTTAATGTTTACATCTTCAAATAAAGTTCTTTTTCCAAAACGAACTGTTACACCTGTAGCAGTAAGCATTTTTATTTCCTCCTTTTGATATTCTAAAGCAAATTTTACCATATTTTTTATTCTAAAACAATCTTTTTGAACTTTATTACATAAAAAATTACCCAAAATGTTAAATTTTTTATTTAACATTTTGGGTATATTTAAAATTTTTTTGCTTTCACTTTTTTAATTTTCTTTTTTAATTTTTGTCAAATAGTAGTCTAATTGCCCATAAACCTGAAATACCTACTAACGTATAAATTATTCTACTTATTATAGACATAGTTCCAAAAATAGCATCTACTAAATTGAAATTAAAGATTCCTACTAATCCCCAATTAATAGCACCTATTATAATTAATATTAATGCTATTGTATCTATTATTTTCATTTATTATAACCTCCTTTAAAAATCGTTTAAAAGTTTTCATTATAAGTATATTCTTTTTTTTAAATTTTATGCTTTTCTTTTACTTCCTTTTTATTCAATAAAAGGAGATTTTTTACATTATTATTTTAACATTTCTTTTTTGTTAAGCCATAATGTTGCTATAAGAGAAATTATTAAAGACACTAATATTAGTATTCCAAAACCCCATGGACTATTTTGCATTGGGACCGGAACATTCATTCCCCAAAAACTTGCAAGCATAGTTGGAATTGATAAAATAATTGTTATAGAAGTTAAAAATTTCATAACTCCATTTAAATTATTTGAAATTATTGAAGCATATGCATCCATTGTTCCATTTAAAATATCGCTATATATTTTGGCCATTTCAATAGCTTGTTTATTTTCAATAATAGAATCTTCTAATATATCTTCATCTTCTTCATAAAGCTTAATTATTTTTCCACGCATAGTTTTTTCCATTACAACTTCATTAGCTTTTAATGATGTTGTAAAATATACTAAACTTTTTTCTAAACTTAAAAGTTTTAATAAAGCGTTATTTTTCATAGAATTTTTTAAAACTGATTCTGCAATCTCAGTTTCTTTATTTATTTTTTTTAATAAGTTTAAATACATTGAAGCGTTTTCATATAAAATTTGTAATAAAAATCTACTTTTTTTATATGTAATTATATTTTTCATATTATTCTTCATTAAATTTTGAATAATATCATTTTTTTTAATTGATACCGTAATAAAATAGTCATCTCTTACAAATATAACACCTATTGGCATAGTACTATAAACTAAAGTATCATATTCTCTTTCTCTAATAGGAACATCTATAATAAATAAGATAGTATTGTCATCTTCTTCAATATCAATTCTAGCTTTTTCTTCATAGTCTAAAGCATATCTAATAAAATCTTCTTGTATTTTTAAGTTTTCGCAAACACTTTTTATTTCTTCTTCTGTCGGGGCTGTTAGATTAATCCAGTTTCCTTTTTCAAATTTTTGTGTTTGTTCTGTTATATTATTTTCTAAATGTGTTTTATATATTTCTAACATATTATCACCCCTTCATTTTATATTATACCACACTTTTTTATATTGACAATTTTTTATTAAAAAAATAAGACAGAGTTTTTCCTCTGTCTTAATAAATGTTTTTTACTCTTCCTCTGATTCCTCTCTTGACTTAAATATTAGATTGTTGCCAAAACGTATTGACCAAATTGCAGTACATGTTGCCGCTAATATACCAATTATTATGGATACATTATAGCTTTTATCAGCAACAATTTCTTTTGGAATTGCAAGGATACAAACTATGGTTAATATCAGACCAAGTATCACATAAGCGAGGCATACCCACTTCCTTGTTTCTCTTAAGGTGGTGACAAACATTATAACCAGAAAAACGATTATAATAATATTTCTCACCAAAGAGAGGAAGTCATAAGAAATATTTTGTAAAAACATTTTAATTCCTCCTATATTAATAGATCTGTTAAAACTTATATGTAAACTAGCTTTTAGCTAGATAAATAAAAGGAATTTATATAAAAGGCTTTTAGCCTGTATCTTATATTATAGTATATTTTACATAATTTGTCAACGTTCATATTTTTTTGAAGTGTTAAATCAAAACCACACAGGAAGATTGACCCACTATCACACTTCTGGAATTATATTATATTGGAAGTTAGATTTTGGAATTAAAACTATCGGACGAAGATCGGGTAAGTCGCTCACGCTCATTTTATGCAGATAGCCGTAGTTACCGAACACGCAGAACACAGAGTCGGCGAAGCTGTAGGAGTCCTCGTTGCTAGGAGAAGCAACCCACCAAAAAGAGGAACTTCCATTGTTATATATTCCGTTATTATATGTTTCTAATAACCAATTACTAGCAGTGTTTTGGTCATATCCAGCTGAAGTACAAGTTATCTCTATTGTGTTTGTTGTTTCTTCACTTTTGTTATATGAATTCATAAATAATTCTAG
>CALXQH010000067.1 GCA_944390525.1 uncultured Clostridia bacterium
AAGTAGGAGATACAATACAATTAACAGCAATAATAGAGCCAAGCAATGCAACAAATAAAGAATTAGAATGGACAAGTGATAAACCAGATATAGCTAAAGTAGAAAGTAATGGACTAGTAACAGCAATGAAAACAGGAACAGCAGTTATAACAGCAAAAACAAAGGATGGAAGTAACAAAACAGCTACATGTACAATAACAGTAGACATTTTATCAACTCTAGATATAGGAAAAGCAGTAAATTATGTGTCTAAAGACTATACAGACTTAACATGGAGAATATTTTATTATGATGAAACTTATGTATATTTAATATCAGAAAAAACAGCAGATGGAAGTAATCCTGTGACTAGTTGCGTTTTATCTGACCAAATATCAGGCAAATACACAAATGGATCAGATGAAATAGATTCAAACTTAAGATTTTTAAATCAAAAATGGTATACTCAACTAAATGAATCTAAAAGTACAACAGATAATGCAAAAGCAGTAGCATATTTAATGGATCAATCAGTATGGGCAGGCTATAAAGATGTTGAAGGAAAAGCTGCATATGCAATAGGAGGACCATCAGCAGAACTTCTTGCAAATTCTTATAATCTTACAGCAGTAGATAACGGAACAACTAGAAGAATAAATGCAAATTGTTCTTCAAATCGCGGTTATACCAGTCCAGGGGGTACGGTTCTTGAAAGTAGTTATAATAATGGAATATATAACAATGGTGCTGACTCACACTGGTGGTTAACTTCTCCTTATTTATCTCCTATTGATAACTATATGTGCTGTATTTATGGATCTTCAACGGGACTAGATTATGCTATTAGTCATTCATATGGATGTAGACCAGTAGTACTAATACCAATAAATGATTTCCAATTTAATATCCAAGACTAATATTAAATAAAAAACTATAGAAAAATATTATCAAAATAGTAGGTGATTTTATAAATGGCAACAATTATAAATGGAAAAGAAGTAGCTGCAAAAATAAGAGCAGAATTAAAAAAAGAGGTAGAAGAACTAATTAAAAATGGAATTTATCCAAAACTCGCTGTGATAATGGTAGGAAATGATAGTGCATCTGCAGTATATGTACGTAATAAAAGTAAAGCATGTAATGAGATAGGTATTGAATTTGAAGAATTTTTAATGGAAGAAAATACAACAAGAGAACAATTATTAGAATTAATTGACAAGCTAAATAATAGAAAAGATATTAATGGAATATTACTACAAAGTCCAATACCAAAACATTTAGACATTAGAGAAGCATTTAACGCTATTAATTATAAGAAAGATGTAGATGGATTTCATCCAATAAATGTTGGAAAACTAGCTATAGGAGAAGATTGTTTTATATCATGTACTCCAGCAGGAGTTATTAAAATGTTAGAAGAATACAATATACCTATAGAAGGGAAACACGCAGTAGTTATTGGAAGAAGTAATATTGTAGGCAAGCCGTTATCACAATGCTTACTAAACAAAAATGCAACAGTAACTATTTGCCATTCTAGAACTAAAAATTTAGAAGAAATTACAAAACAAGCAGATATATTAGTAGCAGCTATTGGAAAGCCAAAATTTGTAACTGAAAATATGGTAAAACAAAATGCCGTAGTAATAGATGTTGGAATAAATAGAACAGAAGATGGAAAATTAGTTGGGGATGTAGATTATGAAAAAGTAGAACCAAAAGCAACATACATTACTCCTGTACCGGGAGGAGTAGGACCTATGACTATAGCTATGCTTATGACAAACGTTGTTAAGGCAGCTAAAAACTTAAAATAAAAGAAAAAAGATAAAATTTGGGGCTTGATAGGAGAGGTTATATGAAAACAATTTATCAAGCTCAAAAAGAATATCCAGAAAAATTAAATCAAATATATGCTTCACCATCAAAGATATATGTTTTAGGAGATGAAGCTATTTTAAATAAGCCATCCATTGCCATAATTGGTTGTAGACAAGCCAGTGAATATGGTAAAAGGATAGCTTTTAAATTTGCATATGAATTATCAAAAAAGAATATTGTAATAATTAGCGGATTAGCAAAAGGTATAGATACGTATGCACATATGGGAGCAGTAAAAGCTACAGGAAAAACTATTGCCGTATTAGGAAGTGGATTTTCACACATATACCCTAAAGAAAACAAAAATCTTTGTAAGGAAATAATAAAAACAGGTGGAGCAATAATTACAGAATATGAAAAAGAAATGAAACCACTAAAAATGAATTTTCCTATTAGAAATAGAATTATTAGTGGATTATCAAATGGAGTGTTAGTAGTAGAAGCTAAACAAAGAAGTGGAACATTAATAACAATAGATTATGCATTAGAACAAGGAAAAGAAGTATTTGTAATACCAGGAGATATTACAAACCAAAACTCATATGGAACTAATGAATTAATAAAACAAGGAGCAATACCGGTTACAAATATAGCAGACATTTTAAATGTTATTTTATAATGTTTTTTTATAACAAAACATTTTATAAATAATATTTACTATAAGTATCAATATATGGTATAATATTTAAGTATTAATAAAAGCTTATTAGTAATAGGAGAAACAATGCCAAAATTTTTTATAAAAACAAATCAAATAAATGGTAATGAAATAAAAATAACCGGAGAAGATGTAAAACATATTGCACAAGTATTAAGAGCTAAAATAGGAGAAGAATTAATAATATGTAATATAGATAATAAATTAAATTATACAACAACAATCTCTAAAATAAGCCAAAATTACATTTTATGTCATATTGAAAATTACAATAAAAGTAATGCAGAAAGCAATATAGATGTTACTATTTTTCAGGGAATTCCAAAAGCAGATAAAATGGAATTTATAATACAAAAAAATGTAGAACTAGGAGTAAAACAAATAATTCCAATTACAATGTCAAGATGTATTGTAAAATTAGAAGAAAAAGTAGCAAACCTAAAAATAGAACGCTGGCAGAAAATTGCTGAATCAGCAGCTAAACAAAGTGGGAGAGAATATATTCCTACCGTAGAAATGCCTATTAATGTACCTAAGCTATGTAAAAAAATTATGGACTTTGATTTAGTGTTATTAGCATATGAAAATGAAGAAAATATAACATTAAAACAAGAATTAAAAAAGATAGAAAATAATGGGAATCTAAAGATAGGTATTATTATTGGACCAGAAGGTGGAATAGATAATAAAGAAGTAGAAATACTTACTAAAGCAGGTGCTAAAGCAATAACATTAGGAAAAAGAATTTTAAGAACAGAAACTGCTTCTGTTGCAATAATGAGTAATATTATATATGAGTATGAAATGTAAAGGAGGAAATAGAAAATGGCAACTAAAAAAGTAGAAGAAAAAGAAGAAATAGCATCAAGATCAAGAAAAAAAATAGCAACAGGAAATACAGAAAAGATTGTAAAAAAAAGGACTTCATCAGTAACAAACAAAGAAAAAAATACAGCTACCCAAAAAGAGAGTACAAAAAAACAAAAAGAGTCTAAAAAAACATCAACTAAATCTGCAAATAAAAACTCTAATAAAACACCAAGAGAAAAAAAATCTACCAATAATGAAAAAACAGTTTTAGATTCTAAAAAAAATAAAGATTCAAAAATAACAGAACCAATTAAAAATAAAAAAACTAAGATAAAATCTAATAAAAATTTAAAAATAGATATTGAAAAAGTACAAGACGTAATAGAAAAGGAAGCGAAAAGTAAACAAATACCAAAGGAAGAACAGGATAAAATAAATAATAGAGTATTTCAAAATATTTTTATAGCCATTATAATTATGTTTTATTTAAACTTTATTATTTTAGGCTTTATAAATATTAAAAATGATATATTTTTAGTAGATTTGAAAGTGTTTGGTTTATCTATACTTGTTATATCAATAGGTATTTTTGAATATGCATATAAAAAAGATAGTGGAATATACACAATTCATGGAATTGAAGCATTAATATTAGCTTTATGCACAATAGGCTTTATTTATTTAGATATAATGTATAAAAATAAGTTTATTCCCATAGTAGTACTTGTTGCTTATATATTCTCAATTTATTATATTGCAAAAGCAATTATAATTTATAAAAAATTAAAGAAACAATATTTTATGAATAATATAAAAGAAATTATCAAAAGAAAAGAGGACTAGTTAATGAAAAGTATGACGGGTTTTGGTAGAGCAAAACTAGAAAAAGAAGAAAGAGAATATTTAGTAGAAATTCGTTCTGTAAATCATAAGTATGCAGACATAAGTGTTAAAGCACCTAGAAATTTAATGTATTTAGAAGATAAAATTAGAAAAACTGTATTAAATAGAGTAACCAGGGGAAAAATAGAAATATTTGTTAGCTATGCTAATTATGGGATAACTGGTAAAAGCGTAATTTTAAACAAAGAGCTAGCAAAAACATATATAGAAGAACTGGAAAAACTTGCAGAAGAAACAGGAATGCCAAGTGGGATAAGAATTACAGAAATCTCTAAAATGCCAGATGTATTAAATGTACAATTAGAAGAAGAAAGCCTAGAAATTATATGGAGTGAACTTTCTGAATGTTTAGAAACTGCTATAGATAATTTTATAGATATGAGAAGTATAGAAGGTAACAAAATAAAAGAGGATGTATGTAATAGATTAGAAAGAATATCAGAAAATGTAAAAAAAATTACTAAATTTTCTACTGGACTTGTAGAAGAATATATAGTAAAATTAGAAGAAAGAATGAAAGAATTATTAAAAACAAATGAAGTGGACCAAACGAGATTAGCTCAAGAAATAGTAATATATTCAGATAAATGTTCTATAGAAGAAGAATTAACAAGATTAAAAAGTCACATAAATCAATTTAATCAATTACTACAAATAGAAACTCCTTGTGGAAAAAAAATAGATTTTTTAGTGCAAGAGATGAATAGAGAAACAAATACTATTGGTTCCAAATCAGGAAAATTAGAAATAACCAATTTAGTAATTGAAATAAAAACTATACTAGAAGATATAAGAGAACAAATTCAAAATATTGAATAAAATTAAAATAAGGAGAAAATATATGCAATTAATAAATATAGGATTTGGCAACATAGTATCATCTGATAGAATTGTAGCTATTGTTAGTCCTGAAGCAGCTCCAATAAAAAGACTTGTACAAGAAGCTAAAGACAAAGGAAGAGCAATAGATGCCACTTGTGGAAGAAAAACAAGAGCAATTATAATTATGGATTCAGGCCATATAGTATTATCAGCAGTTCAACCTGAAACAGTAGCAGGAAGGTTTGAAGATGATAATACTAAAAAGGAAGAAATAGAAATATAAAATGAAAGAAGGGATAGAAATGTTAGTAAAACCTACTGTATTAGAACTATTAACAAAAGTTGATAACCGTTTTAAATTAGTAACAGCTACAGCCAAAAGAGCTAGACAAATAGCAGAAGGAAGCATGCCTCTAACTCAAAAAGAAGAACCATCACCAGTATCATTAGCAGCAGATGAAATAGCAGAAGGTAAGGTGAAAGTATGTTAGTATTGCTTTCAGGAGTATCAGGAGCAGGAAAAGATACTATAAAAAAAGAATTAATAGAAAAAATGGAAAATATTGAATCACTTCCTTCTTTTACAGATAGAACACCAAGAGAAACAGATATACCAGGTCAAACATATAACTTTGTAACTACACAAGAGTTTAAAAAAATGATCAATAACGAAGAGCTGTATGAATATTCAATCCATCATGAACATTATTATGGAACTTCAAAGAAACTTTTAAATGAAAAAATCAATAATGGAAAAATTATAGTGAAGGATATAGAAGTAAATGGTGTAGAAAATTTAGTAAGATTATTGGGAAAAGAAATAAAAATTGTAACTATTTTTCTAAAGGTTCCAAAGGATGAATTAAAAAGAAGATTAAAACAAAGGCTAGATAAATTAAGTTTAGAAGAAATAGAACTTCGTCTGAACCGTTTAGAATATGAAGAATCAAAAATAAGTATGTATGACTATGTTATAAAAAATAATAATTTAGAAAAAACGGTTAATATTATAATGGAAATTATAAAAAATGAATATAAATTAAAAGAAGCAGAGTTTTAAAACTTTGCTTTATATTGAAGGAAAAAACGTGATAGCAGAAGTAATTTTAAATAGCAATGCAAAACAATTAAATAAAGTATTTGATTATGAAATACCACAAACTCTAGTCACAAAAGTAAAAATTGGGACTAGAGTTTTTGTGCCATTTGCTAACAGAAAACAATTAGAAGAAGGATTTGTAGTAAATATTAAACAAACTTCTGAATACAAAGTAAAACAATTACTAAGTATAGATGAAAATGAATGTATAGACAAAAACAATATAAATCTTGCAAAATGGATGGCAAAGAGATATTTTTGCAATATATCAGATTGTATAAAATTAATGTTACCACCAGGAACAACTACTAAAATTATAAAAAATCGTATAAAAGAAAAACAAGTTAATTTTGTATATTTAAAAAAAGAGATAGAAGAAATTGAACAAGATATAGAGAACAAAAAAATAAAATCAGAAAAACAAATAAGAGCAATAAAATTTTTAAAAGAAAATGATGGGGCTTTAACAACTGAATTAAAAGATTTTGCGGATGTTAGCAAATCTATATTAAATACATTAGAAAAAAATGGTTACATAGAAATTGTAGAAAAGCAAATGGAAAGGAATCCTTTTTATAACAAAAAAATAGAGCCAGACAAAAAATTAGAATTAAATAAAGAGCAACAAAATGCATATGATATTATAAATGAAGCTATAGAAGATAATTTTAATTCTGAATTTTTACTGTTTGGAGTAACAGGCTCACGGAAAAACAGAAGTATATTTGCAACTAATAGAAAAGGTATTAAAAAATAATAAAACAAGTTTAATGTTAGTACCAGAAATTTCATTAACTCCTCAGACTGTTAATAGGTTTATAGCACGATTTGGAGAAGAAAATATAGCAATACTTCATAGCAAATTATCAGTAGGAGAAAGATTTGATCAATGGAACAAGATAAAAAGAGGAGAAGCTAAAATAGTTATAGGAGCACGATCAGCTATATTTGCGCCTATAATGAATTTAGGCTTAATTATAATAGATGAAGAACATGACCAATCTTACAAATCTGAAACAACTCCAAAATATCATACAAAAGAAATAGCTAGATATTTAGCCAAACAAAGCAATATATGTTTGATATTAGGAAGTGCTACTCCAGATTTAGAAACATATTATAAAGCACAAAAAAAAGAAATTAGTATGTTAGAGTTAACAAAAAGAACTAATAATGCAAATTTACCAGTAGTAGAAATTACAGATTTAAGAAGAGAATTAGAACAAGGGAACAAAACTATGATTAGTGGAAATTTGCACAAAGCTATAAAAGAGAATTTACAAAATAAAAAACAAACTATATTATTTTTAAACAGAAGAGGATTTTCAACTTTCATAATGTGTCGTAATTGTGGACATACTATTAAATGTAAATACTGTAATATAACTCTAACTTATCATGCAAATGAAAAAAAATTAAAATGTCATTATTGTGGATATGAACAAAATGTATTAACTAAATGCCCAAAATGTAATAGCGAAAATATTAGATATTTTGGAGCAGGAACACAAAAATTAGAAGAACAAATACATTTAATGTTTCCTAAAGCAACAACAATACGTATGGACGTTGATACTGTGAGTAAAAAAAATTCCCATGAAGAAATATTAAATAAATTTAAAAATGAAAATATAGACATTTTAATAGGAACACAAATGGTAGTAAAAGGACACCATTTCCCTAATGTTACTTTAGTAGGTGTAATAGCGGCAGATAGTAGTATAAATATGGATGATTTTAGAGCAAATGAAAAAACTTTTCAAATTTTAACACAAGTTGCAGGAAGAGCAGGAAGAGAAAATTTACCAGGTAAAGTAATAATTCAAACATATAATCCAGATAATTTTAGTATAGAATGTGCAAGAGAACAAAATTATACAAAATTTTATAATACAGAAATAGCTATAAGAAAGCAGTTGAAATATCCACCTTTTTGCGATATAATAGTAATTGGAGTTAGTGCAGAAGAAAAGCAGAAGGCTTTTAAAATTACAAATCAAATACACATATATTTAAAAAATAGAGTAATACAAGAAAATTTAGGAATTATTTTATATAAAGGAATTCCAGCACCAATAGACAAAATAAAGAACAAATATCGTTATCGTATAATTATAAAATGTAAATTTAATGATGATATTATAAATTTAGTAAATGATGTTATCAAAATATATAATGATACAAAAGAAGCTAAAAATGGTATTGTAAAATTAAGCATTGATTTGAATCCAAATAATTGGATATAAACAATAGATAGAATAGGAGTTAAACAAAATGGCTATTAGAATAATAAGAGAAGAAAACGATGAAATACTAAGAAAAATTTCAAAAAGAGTAGAAGATGTAGATGAAAAAATTAAACAAATTTTGGAAGATATGGTAGAAACTATGCACAAATATGATGGATTAGGTTTAGCTGCGCCTCAAATAGGAATTTTAAAAAGATTAGTTGTTATTGACTTGTATGACGAAAAAGGACCTATAAAAATGGTAAATCCTGTAATAATAAAACAAAAAGGAGAGCAAGAAGTAGAAGAAGGTTGCTTAAGCTTTCCAAATCAATTTGCAAAAATTATTAGACCATCAGAAATAACTATAGAAGCATTAGATGAAAATGGGAAAAAAATAAAAATAAAAGGAACAGGATTATTAGCACAAGCTATTTCTCACGAATTAGATCATTTAGATGGAATATTATTTGTAGATAAAATTATTCCAGGTACATTAGAATATGTAGAACCTAAAAATGAAAATAAAGATAATAAAAAACAGTAAGGAGATGACTAAAATGCTTAATATAGTATTTATGGGAACACCAGATTTTGCCCAGGAATCTTTAAAAAATCTAATACAAGAAAAATATAATATTTTAGCAGTAGTAACAAACCCAGATAAACCACAAGGAAGAGGAATGAAATTAGCGCAATCTCCTGTTAAGCAATACGCACTAGAAAAACAAATACAAATTTATCAACCTGAAAAAATAAAAAATAACATAGAATTTATAGAAAAAATAAAAAAATTAAATCCAGATGTAATATGTGTTGTGGCTTATGGAAAAATTTTGCCAAAAGAATTATTAGAAATACCTAAATATGGATGTATTAATGTACATGGTTCATTACTTCCAAAGTATAGAGGAGCTGCACCAGTACAATGGGCAATAATAAATGGTGATAAAACAACAGGTATAACAACAATGTATATGGATCAAGGAATGGATACAGGAGATATAATATTAAAAAAAGAAACTGAAATAGGAGAGAATGAAACAACAGGAGAATTATGGCAAAAACTAAGCAAAATGGGTGGAAAACTATTAATAGAGACTTTAAAATTAATAGAAAAAGGAAATGCACCAAGAAAAAGACAAGGAGATAATTTTACTAAAGCACCTATGTTAAATAAAGAAATGGCAAATATTGATTGGGAAAAACAAACTGCAGAACAAATTAAAAATTTAATTAGAGGCTTAAATCCAATAATGGGTGCTTATAGCTTTTTAAATAAGAAAAAGGTTAAATTCTGGAAAGCAGAAGTATTGTCAGAAGAAATACTCTTGGAACAATTTAAAGAATTACAAGAATACAAATATAAATTACAAAATATACAACCAGGAACTATTTTATTTGCCGAACCTAAAAAAGGGCTGTTTATAAAAGCTAATGAAGGAATATTAAAAGTAATAGAAATACAAATGGAAAATGCAAAAAGAATGACTACAGAAGAGTTTTTAAGAGGAAATAGTTTACAGGCTGGAAGTATTTTTGAAAATTAAATGAACAAAATCAAAAAAATTTACAGATTACAAAATTAGAAGAAAATATTAAAGAGGGGCCAACAGAAAACTAACAAATGGATGGTGAAGAAGATATAATAGTGTTTAATATGCGTCATGCTTATTAGTGTGACGCTTTTTTGACAGAAAACAAGTAATGAAAACAAAAATACAACAAAATTTTAAAAAACAGTTGTAAAATTTAGCTAGTATTGGTATACTTAATATATATAATTTTCATAAGAAAAAGGAGGTATTTTTATGGAAGAAAATAAAGAAGAAAACAAAATAGAAGAGGTTGTAGAAGAAAGTGGAGAAGTTTCTCTAGAAAGTAATACAAATATAAAAATAGCAGATGATGTAGTAGCTGTAATAGCAGGAGTAGCAGTATCTGAAGTTCCTGGAGTAGCACAAATGTCTGGAGGTTTTGCTGGAGGAATATCTGAAGTACTTAGCGGAAAGAAAAATTTATCAAAAGGAATTAAAGTAGATGCAGGCGAGAAAGAAACAAAAATAGATGTAAACATTATAGTAGAATATGGAGTAAGAATACCAGATGTAGCATTTGAAATACAAAATAAAGTAAAAAATGCTGTTGAGAGTATGACTGGATTAAAAGTAGTAGAAGTAAATGTTCATATTCAAGGAGTAAGTACAGATACTATGGAAAATAATAATAAAACAGAAGAAAATAACGAGCAATAATAATTTTTTAGGCACAAATATACTTTGTGCCTAAATTAAGTATAAAAGATAAGTATAAAAGAAAAGGAGAATTTTATAAATGAAAATTTTAGACAAAATAGGATTAGCAGTTTTTTCAACATTAATTTTAATTTTAGCAATAATACTTTGCTTAATAATTTTTGGTTGGATAGATATAAATTTAATACAAGCTATTTTGGAAAATATAATACAAAATCAAATAACTTCAAATATATTATTAGCATTAAACATAATGTTTATATTATTGGCAATTAAATGTATTTTCTTTGATTCAAATTCAAAACATGATATGGATTATAAAAATGGAATTTTATTAGAAAATGCAGATGGCAAATTATTAATTACTAAAGATACTATAGAAAACTTAGTTAATAATATTGTTAAAGGATTTGATAGTGCAGAAAATGTATCTACTAGAGTTGAACTAGATAAAGAAAATAATGTAATGGTTTTTATAAACTTAACAGTTAAAGAAAATGCAATTATAAAAGAATTATCTAATAATTTACAAACCAAAATAAAAACCACAATAAAAAAGACTTCAGACTTGGAAGTAAAAGAAGTTAATATTAAAGTAAAAGGAGTAGAACCTGAAAAAATTGTAGGACAAGAATAAATTATACTGTGAAAGGAATATAAAAAATGAAAGATTTTAGAATGTTTTGTGATAAATATGGTGGAGCTATAATAGGTTTTTTAATAGGAGTAGGATTATCTATAATCTTATTTTATACTAATTTATATAAAATTTTAATGAGCCTTGCTTTAATAATTGCTTGTATATGGTTAGGAAATTATATTCAAATAAACAAAGAAAGTGTAAAAGAAAAAACTAAAAAATTTATAGATAAATTATAAATTTTAAGTTTAAGAGGAGTAACAAATATATGACAAGAACACAAACAAGAGAACTAGCTTTTGAATTAATATATAGTCTAGAAATTCAAAAAATATCTTTATCTGAATATGAAGAACAAATAAATTTATTTTTAAATAATAAAGAAATAAAAATTCAAAAAGTAGAAAAATACATAAAAGAAACTATAAATGGAATTAATGAAAATAAAGAAGAAATTTTAAAATTAATATCACAAAATTTAAATGAAAAATGGCACATTAAAAGGATATCAAAAGTAAATTTAGCATTATTAAAATTAGCAGTTTACGAAATAGTTTATACAAAAGTACCTTACAAAGTTGTAATAAATGAAGTAGTAGAAATAGCAAAAAAATATGGAGATAATAATTCTTCATTTTTTGTTAATGGTATATTAGCTAATATTATTAAACAATTAGGAATTAAAGATGAGGAACAGTAATGATATACAATCCAATTAGTGTAAGTGAATTAAATAGATATATAAAAGAAAAATTTGAAGATGATGAATATTTTTCTAGTGTTTTAGTAGAAGGAGAAATTTCTAACTTTAAACATCATTATACAGGGCATATATATTTTACTTTAAAGGATGAAAATTCTTTAATAAAAAGTATAATGTTTAAAACTTATACTTCACACTTAGATTTCGTTCCACAAGACGGAATGAAAATAATGGTTCTAGGTAGTGTTTCTGTATTTGAAAGAGATGGAACTTATCAACTATATGTAAAAACAATGAAACAATTAGGAAAAATAGGAGATTTAAGAGCTACATATGAAGAATTAAAAAATAAGTTAGAAAAAGAAGGACTATTTAATAAAGAACATAAAAAGCCAATACCTATTATGCCAAAAATAATAGGTGTGTTAACATCTAATACAGGAGCTGTTATAAAAGACATTATAAATGTGTCTACTAGAAGAAATCCAAAAGTACAAATACGTTTATATCCTGTACCAGTCCAAGGAGAAGGAGCTGCTCAAAAAATAACAGAAGGTATTAAATTTATGAACAAAAAAAAACTAGCAGATGTATTGATTATAGCAAGAGGAGGAGGTTCACTAGAAGACCTATGGCCTTTTAATGAAGAAATTCTTGCAAGAGCGATATATGAGTCAGATTTACCAATCGTTTCAGCAGTAGGACATGAAACTGATTTTACAATATCAGATTTTGTAGCAGATTTAAGAGCCCCAACTCCATCTGCAGCCGCAGAACTTGTTGTAGCTAATATAACAGAGTTTAAAGTAAATATAAATACGTATACTAAAAGACTTAAACAAGCTTTACTAAAAACTATACAATTAAGGCAATTAAGATATCAAAAATGTATAAAAAGTAGAATATATACAGATCCATTAAAAAAAATAAATCAAAATTATATGCTTATTGATATAAAAACAAAAGAAATGGAAAATTTCATAAATAAAAAAATGCAAAAAGATAAATTAAAAGCGCAAAGTTTAATTTTAAAATTAGACTCAATGAGTCCTTTAAAAACATTAGCTAGAGGATATAGCATTATCTCAAAGAATAAAAAAAATATAAAAAGCATAAAACAATTAAAAAAGGAAGATGAAATTACAATTCAAATGCAAGATGGAAAAGTAGATGCAAAAATAATATAAACTTGCAATATGAAAGGAGAAATTAGTATGAATAAAACTACTAGAAATATACTAATAATGATAATCATTATATTATTAATATTTGCAATTATATTTGTTTGGTATCAAAAATTTAAAACTGAACCACTAGATACAAATACTGTCAGTGGAAATATTTTAAATGATGCTAACACAGGTTTAGACAATATATTAGATAACATTTTAGACAATAAAAATATAGAAAACACAAATAATGTGGAAAATACACAAAACAAACAAGAAAATACCAATAAAGAACAAGAAAATGATACAGATTTAGAAAATCAGATGACTTCGAAAGAAAGCAAGGCTATAAATCTTGTTAAAGAACAATGGAAAAAAGAATGGGGAAACTTAGATGATGTATCATTTAATGTAAGTGTTAGAAGTGACGGTAAATATTTAGTTACAGTTTATGATATTACTTCAACACAATTAATACAAGGATATATTGTTGATGTAGAAACAGAAACAATAAAAGAAAAATAAGTTTATAGGTAAAACTTTTAAAAACCTAAATTTTGAAATAGGAAAAAGAAATGATAAAGAAAGAAGAACTAAAAAACTTAAAGTTTGAACAAGCAATGGAAAAACTAGAAACAATAACAACAGAATTGGAAAAAGGAGAACTAGATTTAGATTCTACTGTTTCAAAATTTGAAGAGGGAATGCAATTATCAAAAAAATGTAGTGAATTGTTAGAAAATGCAGAAAGAAAAATTACTATTTTATTAAAAGATGGAGAGAATAATATAAAAGAAGAAAATTTTGAGCAAGAAGAGGATTAATAAATGAAGGGGATTTTTATTTTTATAAATGAATATAAATATATTATTGTGCCAATTTTAATATGGTTTGGAATACAATTGTTTAAATTAATATATGATTTAGTGAAAACTAAAAAATTTAATTTTAAAAGAATTTTACAAGCAGGAGGAATGCCAAGTTCTCATTCAGGAGTAGTAGTAAGTTTAGCTACTATGATAGGAAAAGATATGGGGATTAATTCTCCTATATTTGCAGTATCTTTAATATTTGCAATTATAGTAATGTATGATGCAGCAGGAGTTAGAAGAGCAGCAGGCAAACAAGCTAAATTGTTAAATAAAATTATAGAAACACCAGGTTTAACAACTTTAGAAGTATCTGAAAAGCTGGTAGAAGTACTAGGACATACTCCAGTTCAAGTTATAGTAGGAGCTATTATTGGATTTATTGCAGGATTAATTTTTTAAACTAATAAAATTTCAAAAAAAAGGAGAATTTTATGGAAGATATTGAAATTGCAAGAAATACAAAATTAAAACATATTACAGAAATAGCAGAAAATTTAAAAATTAAAGAAGAAATAGAACAATATGGAAAATATAAAGCTAAAATTTCTCTTGAAATATATAATAAATTAAAGGATAAAAAGGAAGGAAAACTAATTTTAATAACAGCAATAAATCCTACTCCTTTAGGAGAAGGCAAAACAACAATGGCAATAGGACTGGCTGATGGATTAAAAAAAATAGGTAAAAATGCAATACTTGCTTTAAGAGAACCATCATTAGGACCAGTATTTGGAATAAAAGGAGGAGCTACAGGAGGAGGCCATAGTCAAATAGCACCCATGGAAGATATTAATTTGCATTTTACAGGAGATATACATGCTATTACTTCTGCAAACAATTTATTATCAGCAATGATAGATAATCACATATATTTTGGAAATGAACTAGGATTTGATAAAATAGTATGGAAAAGATGTTTGGATTTAAATGATAGACAATTAAGAAAAGTAGAAACAGGTTTATCAGGGGAAAAAAATATTATACCTAGAATTGATGGGTTTGACATTTCAGTTGCTTCTGAAATTATGGCAATTTTTTGCTTAGCAACAGACATAAATGATTTAAAAAGAAGAATTGGAAATATTATAGTAGGATATACTAAAGAAAATAAACCTATAACAGCTAAAGATTTAAAAGCAGATGGAGCTATGACAGTGTTATTAAAAGATGCTATAAATCCAAACTTAGTACAAAGTTTAGAACATACACCAGCTATTGTACACGGTGGACCATTTGCTAACATTGCGCATGGATGTAATAGTATAATAGCAACAAAACTTGCTTTAAAATTAGGAGATTATGTAGTAACTGAGGCAGGATTTGGAGCAGATTTAGGAGCAGAAAAATTTTTAGATATAAAATGTAGAAAAGCTAATTTAAAACCAGATGCAGTAGTTTGTGTAGCTACAATTAAAGCTTTAAAATATCATGGTGGAATGGCAAAAGATAATATAAAAAATGAAAGTATTGAGTATTTATCTAAAGGATTTGCAAATTTAGAAAAACATATAGATAACTTAAAAAATTGCTATGGACTAAATGTTGTAGTTGCAATAAATAAGTATACACATGATACAAAAAACGAAATTGAATATTTACAAAATAAATTACAAGAAAAAGGAATTAATTTAAGTTTAGTTGAAAGTTGGGAAAAAGGTGGAGATGGAGCTATAGATTTAGCCCAAAAGATTGTAGAGTTATCAGAAAAATCATCAAACTTTAAATTTGCATATCAGCTAAATGAAACTATAGAACAAAAAATAAAATCAATAGCAACTAAAATATATGGAGCAAAAGATATAGAATTAACTAAGGAAGCTCAAGAACATATTAAGGAAATTGAAAAATTAGGTTATAGCAATTTACCAATATGTATAGCTAAAACACAATATTCTTTTTCAGATGATGCTAAAAATTTAGAATGTAAAGAACCTTTTAATATTCATGTACAAGACGTAATATTAAAAGCCGGAGCAGAATTTATTGTTGTTTTAACAGGCAAAATTATGACAATGCCGGGACTTCCAAAAATACCAGCAGCAGAAAGTATTAATATAGACAATTGTAATAATATCATAGGCATATTTTAAAAATTATAAAATTGAATAATACACCCAAATTTGGTTAGAATAATCATAATTAAAATTAACTAAAAGTAGGTGTATTTTTTATGTTTAAAAATAAGAAAACAATAATATCTATGGGAATAATTTTTATAGTATTTACTATCTTTTTATCTTATAATATATTTTTTAGAAATGATAATGTAGAAGCATTATCAAAATACGGTTCTAGAGGAGATGAAGTAATTCAAATACAAACTAAATTAAAAAGATGGGGATATTACAATGGAAACATAGATGGAATCTATGGAAGTCAAACACAAGCTGCTGTAAGATGGTTTCAATCAAAAAATGGACTAGTAGTAGACCGGAATTGCAGGAAAAAATACTCTAGCTGCAATGGGAATTATGAATTCTTCTAATAGTTCTTCTAATTCAACAAATTCTAATGATTTAAATTTACTAGCTAGACTAGTATATGGAGAAGCAAGAGGTGAACCATATACTGGACAAGTAGCTGTTGCAGCTGTTGTATTAAACCGAGTAAAAAACAGTTCATTTCCAAATACAATATCAGGAGTTATTTATCAAAGCGGAGCATTTGATGTAGTAAAAGATGGACAAATAAATTTAACGCCAAATAGTACAGCAAAAAAAGCAGCACAAGATGCATTAAACGGATGGGACCCAAGCTATGGAGCAATATATTATTTTAATCCAAGTACTGCAACTAATAAATGGATTTGGTCTAGACCAGCTACTGTTACAATAGGAAATCATAGATTTTGCAAATAATAAAAGACTCTATAAAAGAGCCTTTTTATTATTTAGAATTTATAATAAAATCTTTTGCATTAACAATATCTGCTGTTGCTATTGCGTTTAATTGCTTTGTTTCATTAGCTTCTAAAATAGGGATAATAGCTTCAATAGTAGCAATTTCACTATTATTATCATCTAAAATAGTAATTATAACTGTTTCTTGTTCATGCTTTGAAGAAGCTGTATTTTTAACATTTGCTAATAAAACACTAATACCATTTTTAGAAGTAAATTGAATATCAGTTATTTCTATATCTTTATATTTTTTTATACTGTTTAAATCTTCGCTATTGTTAAGTTTTACTGTTGAACCATTATCATTTAAAATGGTAACATATTTTTCGCTATTTTGCTCAACATTATTATTATTGTTATTTTCTTCCTTTTTTGAACTAGTTAATAAAAAAACTATTACAATAGATAAAATTATTACTAATACTGCAACTATAATAAATATTATTTTATTTGTTTGTTTTTTTAAGCTATTTGTCATTTGAATACCCATCCTTTCAATAATATATAAAAATATTATCATAATTAATATATTCAGTCAATATTTTTAAAAAAAGTATGTAAAATATTATAGAAACTTATTCTTGACAAATAAAAACTATATTGATAATATAAGAAAAGAAAAACAATAATGGAGGCAATATGATTTTATTTCCAAAACTTTATTTAAATAATATAAAAGAAATTTCTATGCAAATTTTACAAGAAAAAAAATTAAAAGCTTTAATATTAGATGTAGATAATACTTTAATTGATTACAATAAAAATTTATTAGAGGGAACAAAACAATGGGCTACTAATTTAAAAGAAAATGGAATAAAACTATGTATTGTTTCAAACTCAAACAATAAAACAAAAGTAGCAAAAGTAGCAAAAGTGTTAGAAATTCCATATATATATTTTGCCAAAAAACCTTTTAAAAGCGGATTTAAAAAAGCTCAAAACATATTACAAGTAAAAAAAGAAGAAATAGGAGTTGTGGGAGATCAAATTTTAACAGATGTAATTGGTGCAAATAGATGCAAAATGTTCCCTATATTAGTAAAACCAATTAATGAAAGAGACTTTTTTATAACAAAAATAAAAAGACCATTAGAAAAAATTATTATAAAAAAATATGAAAAAAATATAAAGAATAAATTTTAAATATATTAAAAACAAAGGAGAAAAATTATGTACATAAATGATACTCATATTTTAGCATATGTTTTAATAGGATTTTTAGGTATATTTATTAGTCAATTTATAGAATGGTGTAATAAAAGAATGCCAGAATACAATAAGATATTTACTAAAGAAATATTTACAGAATATTTTAAACATTTTAAACCAAACTATATACTATTAACTATAACAGTAATAATGTATTTAACTTTAGTATATTATTTTGGAATAAGTATTGATTTGTTTAAATATTTACTACTTATTCCAATGTTATTAATAGCTTTTTGCATTGATTTTAAATTACAAATAATTCCAAACAGACTAACGCTAACTATGTTTGAGATAGGGCTATTTTTTACATTTTTATCTGTTATTATTAATACCAATACAGGAATTACTACATTTACAAATAATTTATTAGGAATGTTAGTTGGAGGAGGAATTTTTTTACTTATAACTTTGATTGGTGGAGCTATTGCAGGAAAAGAAGCTATGGGATTTGGAGATGTTAAACTAATGGGAGCATTAGGACTATTCTTTGGCTGGATTAACATTATAATTATTTCTGTGCTTTCATTTCTTTTAGCAGCTGTAATAAGTATAGGGATATTAATCTTTAGAAAAAAGAAAATGGATGAATATATTCCATTCGGACCTTTTATTGTTGTTAGTAGCTTTATAGTAATATTTACACCATTTGATTTATTAATAACTATAGTTTTAAAAATATTTACACTAGGAATGTACTAATAAATTAAGTAATAGGAGTTGTTTTATGAATAATAAAATTAAATGGTTAAGAGAAAAAATACGAGGCTTAAATATGCAAGGAATGATTATTTCTAATCCTATTAATGTAAAATATTTAACAGGAATAGAAGCAGAAGGAGTGCTTCTAATAACTAGAAAAGAAAATCATTATATTACTGATGCTAGATATTTAGAAGAAGTACAATCTACTTTAACAATAGATGATGAAGTTATAGTACATAATATAGTTGATGTAAATAAATATGATAATGAAAATTTTTTCTCTTTTTGTGAAAATGTAGGATTTGAAGAAAACTATATAAGCTATGCTCAATATAAAGACTATATGCAAAAATATAAAGCTAACAATTTAGAAGAAACAGAAAATATAATAGAAAAACAAAGAATGATAAAAGATGAACATGAAATAGAACTATTAAAAAAAGCTTGTGAAATAACAGATAATTGTTTTTCACATCTATTACAATATATTAAAGTAGGAATGACAGAAAAACAAATAGCTTATGAAATAGAAAGATATTTTTTAAAAAATGGAGCAGATGGATTAGCATTTGATACTATAGTAGCTACAGGAAAAAATTCTTCTAAGCCACATAGTAAAGCAACTGAAAAGAAAATAGAATTGGGAGACACTATACTTATTGATTTTGGCGGTAAATATAAAGGTTATTGCTCTGATATGACTAGAACAATTTATGCAGGTTTTTTACCAGAAAAAGTAAAAAAAGTTTATAATCTAGTTTTAAAAAATCAATTACAAACTGAAAAAGAATTAAAAGAGGGAGCCAATATTAGAATTATAGCAAAAAATGTTGATAATGATTTTAAACTAAACGGACATAGTTTAATACATGCATTAGGACATGGAATAGGTCTAGACATTCATGAATTGCCAATAGTTAGTACTAAAATAGATCAAAATTTAAAAGAAAATATGGTAATAACAAATGAGCCTGGAATTTATATACCAGAAGAATTTGGAGTAAGAATAGAGGATACAGTACTAATTACAAAATCTGGTTGTATAAATTTAACAAAATCAGATAAAAATTATATTGTGGTAGACAAAGTAAAACAATAAAAATAAGTACAAATATTGATTTTATAACAAAAAAGGTGTATAATATAAAAGCTTTTGTAAAAAATAAATAATAACTAATCAAAAGTTAAAATAAATGTATTTTGAAAGGGGAAATAAAATATGGCAGACGTATATATGGCAGGAGATTTTAGAAAT
>CALXQH010000068.1 GCA_944390525.1 uncultured Clostridia bacterium
TAATAAAACAACTATTGTAACTACTAACGCAATTAATGTAATACCTTTTTGATTTTTCATAGTATATTACTCCTTTCTCTTTAGATTATTTTGTATATATTTATATAATAAATATAACCTTGTTTTATTTTAATCCTGTATCATTAAAAAAAGTACCTGTTGAATTAGAATTAATATCTGTATTTGTTTGCGTATTATTTTCTATATTTTCAACACTATTACTTGCAGAAAAAGGATCTACTTTTCCAGGATTATAGCTATTAATTTGCTCATATAATTTTATGTCTGTTCCTGTTATTTCATAAGATACTTCTACTTTATTTATTTCTGAGATTTGTTCATCTATTTCAGTTTTAACATCTTCTGGTGTGACATATGTTGATAATTTATTAGGCACTGCTTTATTAGTAGGAATATAATCATAAAATATAACCCCCAATACTAGTATAATAGCAATACATAATAATATTATTATACAAATTTCTTTAAAAACTGATTTAAACATTTTCTCTCCTTTTCAAAATTATTTTATATTTTTTAATAATCTGAAATTATATCATTTACTGTTGGACTTTCCATATTTCCAGTGTTATTTTCTGTTGTTGCATTTGATGCATTGGTTGTATCTGTTGCTGGTGTTGATTGTTGAACATTTGTTGAGTTATTTTCTTGATTATTATTTGTTGAATTAATTGTATTTGTTGTTTTTTCTGATTTTATTCTTACATTTTTTGTAACAAATGTTGCTTGTCTAACATCTCCATTTGGTACCATTTTAAAATTTTCAATACTAAATCCTAATTCACTGTCGTCTTCAATAGCAGAAATGAAGTCTATTATAGGAATATAATTTCCTGTAACAGTAAATAATATATTCTTAACATCTTCTTCCCCTGTTGTTCCTGAAGCTATATCATATTTTAAAATTACACCTTTATCTGTAGCATGTCTTCCTAATCTTGTCCATAAAAATTCTACAGTATAAATTTCTTGTTGGCTTGCTTTACTTATTTCTTTCTCACTACTTATATTAACTAAATCAAGATATTCTTCTTTAGCAGTTAATAAATTTGAAAGATTTTTATTTAATTCATCTGTTTTTGACTTAAATGTAGTATACATTAATAATTCAGTTTGTAAAATTTCATCTGTTAATTTTTCATTTTCATTAGAAATTTGTTTTACACTTAAAATATTAAAATTTCCTATAGAAATTCCTTTAAAGATAATTAAGCACGCCATGACAATTAATAATAAAATTAAAGTACTAATTAAAATTTTTCTCATGGCAAGTCTCCTTCTATTACAACCTTTACCAAATCATTTTGTTTTTCACCTGGGGTAGAAACTATGGTGTCTGGTTCTAATATTCCTTGTAATCTAAGAACAGCTTTAAAGTAACCTAACTGTTCATATTTTGTAGATTGTGCATTAATAACAATATGTCTTCCACTAGTATTTTCTATAGATGTAATTTGTACTTCTTGTGGTATTGCAAATTGTATTTGGCTAAGCAAATTAGGTATTATTTTTTTATTTTTGCTTTTTTCTGCAGCTTGTTCATTTATATTTTTTAAGTTATCTGACATTTGTTCATAATTATTAGTTTTCGCTTTTATTGTTTGAATGTCTTGTTCAACAGCTGTAATTTGCATTTGTGTATCTTCTTTTACTTCTGCTACTTCTTTATTTTTATTTATAATAGAATAATTCAAAAACATAGCAAATGAGGAATATATTATAGTTAATAATAAAACCCCCATTAGTGTACGGATAAGCCAAATTTCAGTATTGTCTAACTTACCTTTTAAACTTAGGTTTATATTGTTTTTTAAGTTTATTTTACTTTCACTTTTGGTTTTTATATTAAATTTATTAGTAAATTCATCTATTAAGTTTTTTATATTTTCTTTTTTAAAGTTCATATCTTTTATTCCATAGCCTAGGCCTTGTAAAGCTAAAGCTATAGCTGAATTTACTTGAACATAATCTTTAATATTTATTTTTACTGTTTCTTTAATAAAAAACGGTTTTAATATTTCACATTTTTCATTTTTAAAAAATTCTTGAAAATATAAGTCTACATTGTTTATTACTGATAGCGTTCCTGTTAAATATATTTTATCTATTTTTATAGTACTTCCTTGTAATTTTTCTTGTAAACTGTTTACAATTTTATATAATGTAGGCATAATATCTTCTAAATATTCATTTGTTTCTTCTTGTAATTCTTTACCTTCCATTGTATAAATAGTACTATTTTTACATATTTCATATGCTTTTGAATAAGAATTTTCTTTAATGTTTATATTATCTAATACTATTTTTGCCCCTTCTTCTATTTTATCTACTTCATAAATTTTTTGATCTATTATAGTAGTAAAAGTAGTTTGTTCTTCCATATTAACAATAACTATATTCTCTTTTGGTTTTATATTTGCAACATTAGAAACACTAACACCTATTGAAGAAATATTTGATACTCTATATTCAATAAATGGTTGTTCTATAGTATTTATTATATTTTTGTTTGCTGAAATATAAATTACTTTAATTTTGTCTTTTTCTTCTTCACTATTTACTAAAGCATATCTACCTTCTAATGCATTCGGATTTATATTTTTTTCTGAACATAATGCTTCAAATTCTGTCTGTATAGCTTTTTTTAAATCATTTTTGTTTAATAAATTGAACATATAAAAGTATTGATATACTTCTTCGGATAAGTTTATACTAATAGGAACTTTAAAACTATATGTGTCATTTATTACTTGTTTAATAGCTTCTCCTATTTTGTTATAAAACTTTATTCCGAAAGCTTCAACTTTTAGGTTATCATGCTCTTTTGAAACTTTAGCATATTTTATTATATTTGGTTCTATATATATTCCTAAACAGCTAGACATACTTTCTCCTTTGTTCAATTTTTTAATATTGTTTTATTATTATATTTATCAAAATTGTGTAAAACATACTTGAACTTTTTTCTTTTTTTGACATTTTTTTATATATATAATTTTATATTTTTTGTCGTAAAAGTCAATATTATTTTCTATTTTTAATATAAATGTAATACTTTTGTAATGTAATTGTAATATTTAAAAATAATCTTATGATTTTAGCTCATAAAATTATTAATTTTATATAAATAAAAATATTACTATTATAATTCCTACTATAACTCTATATATTGCAAAAATTTTAAAGCTTCCTTTTTTTAAATATTCTAGCAAAAATTTTATAACTATCATTCCTACTATAAAGCTAGCTAAAACTCCTATTAAAAATGCTAAGTCAAAAACAAAATGTTGCATTTCATATAGGGCTGCTGCAGCTACTATTGGTGTAGATAATAAAAATGAAAATTTTGCTACGTCTTCTCTTTTTATTCCCATTGCTCTTCCTATTGTCATAGTTATTCCTGATCTTGATACTCCTGGAAATGCTGCTGCTATTGCTTGTGAAATTGATACTAACATTGATTGCTTTAGAGTTATATTTTCATATATTGTTTTCTGTTTAGCTTTTTTATCTACCAGATATAAAATTATACCCATAGTAATAAGTGCTACTGCAATTAACATCATCTCTACATTTATTTTCTCTACTTTAAATAAATTTGAAAGAGCACTTACAACTAGTTCTGATATTTTGTCTAATATAAGGCATAATATTCCTGCTGGTATTGTTGAGATTACTATGTACCAAAAAATTTTTCCTTCCGTTGATTTTTCTTTTTTTACAACTTGATTGTATCCTCCTTTTATTAGTAGCAACCAATCTTTAAAAAAGAATATAAGTATTGCAAGTAAAGTACCAATATGAAGAGCAACATCAAATGATGGTGTTATTTCTCCCCATTTAAATAGCCAAGGGAAAAAATTTAAGTGTGCAGAACTAGAAATTGGTAATAGTTCTGTCAATCCTTGCACTATTCCTAATATTAAAGCTTGATAAATTTCCATTTTAATTCTTCTCCTATTCTTTTTGTCTTTCTTCTTCTAATTGTATTTCTTTATTGTTTTTAATTATTTGTATATCTTCATTACTTAAGTTTTTTACCAAAATACAAGTTTTCATTAGGTGTTTATTTATTTCTTTTTCTTTTCTTGTTAAATTTTTTTTCTTAGTTACATTATCTTCTTGTTTTTCTTTAGGAGGCTGTATTTCTTCACGTATTGGTTTAAATACAGGATCCTTTTGAGCTTGTTTATATACTTTTGGGTCTAATTCTACCGCAACATTCATATAATTTTTTGCTTTATCTTCATCACCTTTTAATAATGCTACTTGTGATAAGTAGTAATACGACCCTGCCTCTAAGTCTTCACTCTTTAATGAATTCATAAAATATTTTTCTGCCTGTTCTAAATCACCATATATTAAAGCAATCTGTCCTAAATTTAGTTTAGCATTATAAGCTATACTATTAATTTCTGCTGCTTTTTCATAAAACTCTTTTGCTCTTTTAAAATCATTTATCATTGTATAAGTCATTCCTAAATTATAGTACAAATTATAGCTTGCAGGATGATAGCGTAAAGCTGTCATATAAATAGAAATAGCTTCTTTATATCTTTCTTCTTCAAATAATATATCTCCAAGTAAATTACTTGATTTTTCATTTTGAGGTTTTTGTTTTAAAATTTCTTGTAATATAACAATAGCTTCTTCATTTTGTTTATTTTTATTTAATACTACTGATAATTGAAGTTTTATTTCAATATCATTTTTATTTAATTCTGTTACAATAGTATATTCACTAATTGCTGCCTCATAATTTTCTTGTCTTTCATATATTTGTGCTAATAATTTATGTGATATATAACTATTTTTATTCTTATTTAAAAAATTTATTATTATTTTTTTAGCTTTTTCTTCTTTTCCTAAATATTGCAATATTTTTACTATGGTTATATTAAATATTTCTGGAAAGTTTAATTTTTTATATTTTTCTAGCCATAATATTATTATAGGAATAATTATAGAAAATATGTAAATCAATGCTTTTATAATAAAAGGAAATTTATTTTCTAAAGACAGTTCTATAAAGCTTAGTACAATTCCTATAAATTCTAAACCTAACATATATAAATAACTACTATCATTCTTTTTTACTAATTTTAAAAAAGTTATTGTAAATAATCCTATTGCTAATACACTAAAAATTATTTTTTCAATCATACTTTTACCCTTCTGATTTACCAAATTTTTCTTCATATGCATTTATACATTTTTTAATTATTTTCTCAGCATCTTCTCTTCCAAGTATTTTGTCTACAGCCGTTTGCTTACTTTCTAGTTGTTTATATACTTCAAAAAAGTGTTTTATTTCTAAAGCAGTTTGGTTTGAAATTTCTGAAATATCTTTATAACAATTTAAAAATGGATCTTTTTTACATATAGCTATTATTTTTTCATCATATTCATTATTATCTGTCATTATTAAAACTCCTATAGGGTAACATTCTACTAATGTTAATGGTACTATTTCTTCTTGACATAGAACTAATACATCTAATGGGTCATTATCTTCTGCATATGTTCTTGGTATAAATCCATAATTTGCTGGATAATGTGTAGATGTATATAATACTCTATCTAATTTTAACATACCTGTTTGTTTATCTAGCTCATATTTATTTCTTCCATTTTTACTAATTTCTACTACTGAAACAAAATCATTTTCTTTTATTCTATCTTTATCAATATCATGCCATATATTCATTTTATTTATTCTCCTTTTTTTATTATATTTTTTAGTTCTTATAGTATTTTATTTTAACATTATAATAAATTTAAGTCAATGAATTTTTTTCTTGTTATTTAATGTTTTTAATAGAGCTTTTGTACTACTGTTATTAATAAAAAAAGACTATATTGCTTTTATTAGCAATAAGTCCTTTTAAACCTAAACTAGCACATAATCTTCTAAAACATCTTTTAATGCTATTGGTGTTACTTTGTTTTTTAATAATAAATTTAGTATTTTATTAACTTCATTTTCATTTTTAAAAATATTATTAAATTCTCTTTGTTCTATATTTAATTCTATTTCATTACAAGATTTTTTTATTATTCCTATACCATATGGTTTAACATTTTCTTTGTTGGCTAAGTTATTACATATTTTATAATATTCTAACTGAATCAATTTTTCTTTTTCTAAGTTATTTGTAAGTGTTGTGTTGCCATACATTTCTACACTTTTATCCAAAGTATTTCCCCCTTCCTTTTCTTGCGTACAAGGCTAATTATATATAAAAATATTCTAAATTACAAGAAAAACAATGTAACAAATTTCGACATTTTTTAGTCTGTTACTACTTTTTCTAAAACTCTTATTTTATCACGAATTTCAGCTGCTTTTTCAAATTCCATTTCTTTGGCATATTTTACCATTTCTTCTGTAAGTTTATTAATAATTTCTTTTATATTCATTTCTTTATCAAATTTATATTCTTCTTGTATATTTTCTACATAACTTGCTTTAATTGTGTCTCTAATTGATTTTTGAATAGTTTGTGGCGTAATTCCTTTTTTTTCATTATATTCCATTTGTATTTTTCTTCTTCTATTTGTTTCACTAATTGCTTTTTCCATACTTTCTGTTAATTCATCTGCATACATTATAACTTTTCCTTCTGTATTTCTAGCAGCTCTTCCTATAGTTTGTATTAAAGAACGTTCTGAGCGTAAAAAACCTTCTTTATCTGCATCTAGTATTGCTACTAGTGAAACTTCTGGTATGTCTAAACCTTCTCTTAAAAGGTTTATTCCAACCAGTATATCAAACTCTCCAAGTCTTAGATCTCGTATTATTTCCATTCTTTCTAATGCTTTAATGTCAGAGTGCATATATTTTACTTTTATATCTAGTCCAGCTAAATATGAAGTTAAATCTTCTGCCATTTTTTTAGTTAATGTTGTTACTAATACTCTTTCTTTTTTTTCTACTCTTTCTCTTATTTGTTCTATTAAATCATCTATTTGATTAACCATAGGTTTAACTTCTATTTTTGGATCTAATAATCCTGTTGGTCTAATTATTTGTTCTACTATATTTTCTTTTGAATGTTCTTTTTCATATTCTGCAGGTGTAGCGCTTACAAATATAACTTGATTTATTCTTTCTTCAAATTCTTCAAATTTTAATGGTCTATTGTCAAATGCTGAAGGAAGTCTAAATCCATATTGTACTAAGCTTTCTTTTCTTGCTCTGTCTCCATTATACATAGCTCTAACTTGAGGTATTGTAGCGTGCGATTCATCTATTAATAATAAAAAATCTTTAGGGAAATAGTCAAATAAAGTATATGGACTGCTTCCTGGCTTTCTTCCACTAATATGTCTTGAATAATTTTCTATACCTTGACAAAAACCTGTTTCTCTCATCATTTCAATATCAAAATTTGTTCTTTCTTCTATTCTTTGAGCCTCTATTAGTTTATTATTTTCTTTAAAATACTTAACTCTTTCTTCCAACTCTTTTTTTATAGTTGTAATTGCCTTTTCCATTTTTTCTTTAGTTGTTGCATAATGAGAATTTGGAAATATCATAATATGTTGCCTTATACTATTTGTTTTCCCTGTTAAAGGATTTATTTCTGAAATTTTTTCTACCTCATCTCCCCAAAATTCCACTCTAATAGCTGTTTCACTTTTATCAGATGGATATATTTCAACAATATCTCCTTTTGCTCTAAAAGTTCCTGTTTTAAATTCTATTTCACTTCTAGTATATTGCATATTAACTAATTGTTTTAATATTGTATCTCTTTCTACTTTCATCCCTGGTCTTAAAGATACTGTTAAATGTTCATAATCAATAGGATCTCCTAGTCCATAAATACAGGAAACAGAAGCTACTATTATAGTATCTCTAGTTTCAAATAAAGATGCTGTTGCACTATGACGTAATTTATCTATTTCATCATTTACTGATGAATCTTTTTCAATATATGTGTCTGATTGAGGTATATATGGTTCTGGTTGATAGTAATCGTAATATGATACAAAATATTCAACATTATTATTTGGAAAAAACTCTTTAAATTCGCTATAGAGTTGTCCAGCTAGTGTTTTATTATGTGCTAAAACAAGAGTTGGTTTTTGTACTTTTTGAATTATATTTGCCATTGTAAAAGTTTTTCCGAGAGCCTGTAACTCCTAGTAAAGTTTGAAATTTTTTTCCTTCTTTTATTCCTTTTGATAGATATTCTATTGCTTTTGGTTGATCACCTGTTGGCTTGTAATCTGATACTAAATTAAACATTTTGCCTCCTTATTATATTAATGCTTTTCTTATAATAGCATAAGAGCAAATAATTATCAACTAATTATTTGCCCTTATATATTTATAGATCTTTACAAACTTTAACTAAATTGCTAAATAATGGAGCTGGTCTGTTTGGTCTAGACTTAAATTCAGGATGAAATTGTGCTGCAATAAAATAAGGATGTTCTTTTATTTCTACTATTTCTACCAGCTTTCCATCTGGTGATGTTCCAGAACATATTAACCCTGCTTTTTCTAATGCTTGTCTATAGTCATTATTATATTCATATCTGTGTCTATGTCTTTCTTCAATAAATTCCTTTTTATAAACTTGTTTTGCTAAAGTTCCTTCTTTTATTAAGCATGGGTATTTTCCAAGTCTCATTGTTCCACCTTTGCTTTTAATATTTTTTTGCTCATTCATTATATGTATTACTTGATTTTTGCTATTTTCATCAAATTCTTCTGAGTTTGCATCTTTTAAGTTTAATACATTTCTAGCAAATTCTATTACTGCCATTTGCATACCTAAACATATTCCTAAAAAAGGTATTTTATTTTCTCTAGAATATTGTACTGTATTTATTTTTCCTTCAATTCCTCTTTTTCCAAATCCTCCTGGTATTATTATTCCGTTTACCCCTTTTAATACTTTATCCGTATTTTCTTTTGTTACTGTTTCACAATCTATATATTTTATATTTACTTTTACATTATTTTCAATTCCGGCATGATATAAACTTTCTGCAATTGATAAATAAGAATCTTCTAATTTAACATACTTTCCTACTATAGCTATTGTAATTTCTTTATCCTTTTCTTTTCTTATATTTTCTACCATTTTTATCCATTTTTCATTTTGTGGCTCAATATTATTTAAATGTAATTTTTTGCAAGCTTGTATGGCTAGTCCTTGTTCTTCTAGCATTAATGGTATAGAATATAAATTATCAGCTGTTAAATTTGATATTACACATTCTTTTCTTACATTGCAAAACATTGCTAACTTATCTTTTATTGATTCTGGTATTTCTATGTCACTTCTACATACTAGTATATCTGGCTGAATTCCTAATGATTGAAGTTCTTTTACAGAGTGTTGTGTTGGTTTTGATTTAACCTCATTTGATCCTGTAATGTATGGTAATAGTGTTACATGTATGTATAAAACATCTTCAGGATCTTTTTCTAAGCCTATTTGTCTTATTCCTTCTATAAATGCTAAGCTTTCAATATCTCCTACAGTTCCACCTAATTCTGTTATTACTATGTCTATGTCATCATTTTCAAAACTATATATATTCTCTTTTATTTCATTAGTTATATGAGGTATTACTTGTACTGTTTTTCCTAAATAATCTCCTCTTCTTTCTCTATTTATAACATTTTGATATATTTTTCCTGACGTTATACTTGAATTTATAGTTAAATTTTCATCTATAAATCTTTCATAATGCCCTAAATCTAAATCTGTTTCTGCACCGTCTTCTGTTACAAATACTTCTCCATGTTCATATGGGCTCATAGTTCCTGGATCTACATTTATATATGGATCTAATTTTTGTATTGTTACTTTATATCCTCTGTTTTTTAATAGCCTTCCTAATGAAGCCGCTGTAATCCCTTTTCCTAATCCTGATACTACTCCACCTGTTACAAAAATATATTTAGTGTTCATAAAGCCCTCCTTAAACTAAAAAAGATTAAAAAAATCCTTTTTTGGTTTTTTTTAATCTTACTGTAAGTATAATATCACTTTTTAAATATTTTTGTCAATAAAGGCATTGTTTTTTATAAGATTTTTGTGTTTACATAATACTTGCTAAAATAATAATTTAATGTTATAATAAATGTATTGTTTATATGTAAAGAAAGAGAATTTATTTCTTAATCTGCACACATGCAAAAATTTTTGTATGTAAACAATTAAGAATATTTTTCTACTAAGTACTATAAGCATAATATTACATTCAGGAGGAATAGTATAATGTTAGAAAAATTCACTTCAATTCGGGGTACAGACATTTTAGAAAAATTTGATATGGAATCTTCGCCTTATCAAAAATCCATTAGCAGTAACAACAAAGCTTTTATTAGCGGTATAATAGTAGAAAATTTTTCTCCTGTTATATACTGGAATAAAAAATTTTATACTACCAAAGTTCGTGTATTAAGGTTAAGTGGCGTTGAAGATTTACTTCCTATTGTAGTGTCTCCATCGCTAATCAGCAAAAATTTTTTAAGTGGCTCAGTTATAGGCAAATGGATAGAAGTTGCTGGAGAAATTACCTCTTATAATAGCAAACATAAAAATGGTAACAATCATGTTCTTCTATTTTTATTTGCCAGAAACATTAATATATGCAATGATGAAAGTGAACTGCAGGAAGATAAATTTTCAAATATTGTTTATATTAATGGATATTTATGCAAACCGCCAGAGTTTCGGGAAACCAAATATGGAAAATCCTTATCTCGTTTAATTATAGCAACACATAATTTGGGTCACATAATGAATTATATTCCATCCATTGCTTGGTCAAAATTTGCTTATGAAACAAAAAATTTTAAGTTAGGAGAATCTATACAGTTTTATGGTAGATTCCAAAGTAGGCTGTACTTTAAACCTCTTTCTTCAGATTTTTTTGGAGGAGAAGTTAGGGAGACCTATGAAGTTTCTATATTTACAATATGGTAGAAAAATATTCTAAAAAATGGAAGCAATTTGCTTCCATTTTTTACAGACTGTTGAACAAAATATTTTTATATACTTTGTCAACAGTCTGAAAAATATCATTCATTTCTGAATGATATTTGTATTTATCTGTTCTATTAGTTCGAACAGATACGTCATTGGTGCAGATGGCCGGAATCGAACCGGCACGAGGTTTAACCCTCGCAGGATTTTAAGTCCTGTGCGTCTACCAGTTCCGCCACATCTGCATATTCAACTGGTAATATCTTAACGACAATAATTATTATAATATTTGTTCTTTTTTTTGTCAATACTTTTTTTAAATTTTTTAATTAATTTTTAATGTTAAAACATACATTTATCTTATATCATGTAAAATCTTTTGGTGCCGGTGGTGGGACTCGAACCCACACGCCATCACTGACAACAGATTTTGAGTCTGCCCCGTCTACCAATTCCAGCACACCGGCACATATAAGTACAAACTTCCTATAGAAATTTAATACTTATATATCTTAGCACATATTATAAAAAAAGTCCAGAAAAAAATAATAAATTTTTGAATAATATATTGCATTTCTTCTATATTTGAATTTTACTTTTTCTTTTGGAAGTTACTTTTACAACTCGCCAATAATATGAATAGATTTATAAATTATACTATATATCTACTTAATCTGTAGTTCACTACTATACTATTCTTATTGTTTGCCCAGGATAAATCAAATTTGGATTTTGTATATCATTATATTCTAAGATTTCATTTAAAGTAATCCCAAACCTTCTAGCTATACTATTTAATGTATCTCCTGACTTCACTACATAATATACATCTATATCATTATTAATTGGAGATAATTCTGTAACATTACTTTCTGTTATTCTTAACTTTTCTCCTGGATAAATCAAATTCGGATTTTCTATATCATTTAATTCTACAATATGTTCTACACTAACATTATATTCTCTTGCGATTTGTGATAACGTATTTCCTCTTTTTACTGTATAAATAATACTTCCTGTACCTCTTTCTTCATTCCCATGAGTTGTTGAATTTGTTAGAATTCTTAATTTTTCTCCTGGATATATTAAGTTAGGATTTCTTATATTATTGATATCTACTAATTCTTGCACAGTTGTGCCATATCTACTTGCAATTTCACTTAATGTATCTCCACTTTGTACTGTATATTCTATACTTTCTGTATTAATTGGTTGATTGTTGTTAGCATTATTAGGAATTTCAGAGTTTTCATCTAGAAAGATTTCTTCTGTATATAAATCTCTGTCTACATTTCCGTTTATTCCGTTTACTCTTCCTCTATCTGTATATTGAACTCCTATAAATTCCTGCCAACTTGTTTCAACGTTTGCTAAATTATTATAATTTCCATAATATGCTATCCATAATTGATAATCTTCTGCCAAGCTTCTATTAAATGTATCACGTGCATTTGATAAATCACTATACATTATGACTTCTTTATTTGTTAATTCTTGTACTTTCTCCATAAAAGTTCTTGCTATAAGATTGATTTCTTCTACACTTGCTCCTCCAAAAGTTTCATAATCTAATACTAGTTTGCAATCTGGTGTTTTTCCAGCTATTACTGATGCAAAGAAATTTGCTTCTTGCTCTGCTTGTTGTGTATTTACTGCTGTTAAGAAGTGATAAAATCCTACTTTTAATCCATTTGCTTTCGCATTTTCATAATTGATATCAAAATATGCATCTTTTATATTTGTTCCTTGACTTGCTTTTATATATACAACTTCTATTCCTGATTCTTTTACTTGTGCATAGTCTATGTGCCCTTGCCAGTTACTTACATCTATGCCTTCATAACTTAAAGATGATGCTGGTATAACTGCATATGTATTGTTAACAAATATGCAAAACATGAAAACAAATGATAAGATAATAATTGTTAATTTTTTTAACATAAATCCCTCCAAACCTATATTTTTCTATACACAATTTTTTCAAATTATGCCTTCATATATAATATGTTTGAAAAGATTTTTGGTTAAAATATAATTGAGACAAAGGATTGCTATTTCTTTTAGTTCCTCCATCTCAATTATCCATTTCTATTCTTCTTGTTTCTCTTTTTCTTCCTGTTCTTTTAATATTGCATCATATTCAAAAACTTGAATTGTTTTTACATTTACTTTTGAAAAATCATCTTTTTCATTTTCTATCTCTGCAATTTTAAATGATGTCCTATTATTTAATTTTAGTTCAACCTTAGACAAGTCAACTAATATTTGAGTTGATACATCTTGACCTATTGGCAAAGTTTTATTTTGATTATCATAAAAAATTATATTTGTAAAACTTATACCATTTGTTCCTCTTTTTAAATTAATTTTATACAAGTTAAACTTATTTCCTTTTTCTTTTATCTTTTCACGAATTTCGTTTTCTGGATTTATATTAAATATATTAAAATCTTTTGATTCTATTTTTTCTTCTGATAATATTTTATATACTGGTAAATCGTCTACTACTACCACTTTTCCTAATGCCTTTTTTATATTATCAACAATTTTTTCTAAAGTTAATTTGTAACCTATTTGTTTTGTATTTTTATTTATTTCTAAAATATTAAATTTGTCTTTTGGAATTTCTCTATGGTTTTTATTTGCTACTTTTGAAACTTTAGTTGCATCTTGTGACATTCCTCCAAATATATCAAATTCTTCTATTTCATTTAATACATTTTCATCTTTAGCTTCTTTTTTTAACTCTTTTAAATTATTTTCTATTTCTTTTGGTAAGACTTCATTATTTTTTACTTTATTTAAAAGTGGCAATATACTTGTTGTTGTAAGATATATACTATCAGTTTCTTCTTTTGTTAATGTCCTCCTTTGAACCTGATCCATTGTGTTTCCGAAGTTTTCTAAATCTTCATTATAGTCAAAAACTCTTGTAACTTTTTTTATTATATTAACTTCCTCTTCTTCTCCTTCTGCTAAACTTGCAACTTCATCTTTGTTACTATATTTCCAAAATTCAAATATACTTTTTTTATGATTATCTATTTCTTGTATAAAGTTTGTTGCATTTTCAATCTTTTTTGCCATATTCTTATTTTTTAGCTTTATGGCATTTATATCCATTATCATATTTTTTAATTCTGTTTCTTTTGACTCATATTCTTTGTATAATTCTACTAATTCTTCTATTGTATAATTTGATTTTTTCTTTAATAATTTTTCTTCTTTTTCATTATTATTATTTTTTATTTCTTCTTTATTTGTTTCTTCTTTTCTTTTTTCTGGAACATTTTCTTTTATATTATTTCTTTTATTTTTCTTACTATATTTAAAATAATATTTAAACTTTCCAAAAAATGTCTTTTTACATTCTAAAAATGTTGATATTTGTTTTTCTTTTGCTAAATATTCTATTTCTTGAGATACTGCAATTGCTTTTAAATCATTTAGCTTGATTTTATTTTCTTCTAATAATTTTTCTATTTCAGCTTGCTTTTCAATTCCAATCTTGTATTCATTATTAATCCAATTAGCTATATTTCCATATTCTATTTTATAATCATCATTATAGAATTCTATTTCTCCGCCTTTAGCAATATTAGTTTTAAATTCAAAATAATGTGGTAATTCTGTTTGCAATATGAACATTGCTTTTAATAATTTATAAAATTGATTTGCTTCTGTGATACT
>CALXQH010000069.1 GCA_944390525.1 uncultured Clostridia bacterium
TCGCTAGCTACTTCGTATTTGAATTTATTAAGTGCTTCTTTAGCTTCTGGAACTACAGATTTGTTACTGTTTGAGTTTGCCATATTTTTCACCTCCTAAAATGTGATTATTATTTTTGTACATTGAAAAAACACAATTGCTTTTTCAGTATTTATAATGCTCAATAAAAATGTTTTTAAACTGGTAAATTTTGAGAAAGAATTTTAAAAAATAGTAGAATAAAATTTTATTGACAACACAATATAAAAAATAATATAATAATTTTATTATTAACAAAATCATATTATTTAAGCAAAACAAAAGGAGAATTATAATGTATAAACTAGTAGCAGTTGACTTAGACGGAACTTTGTTAAATTCTTATGGACAAATTTCAGAAAAAAATAAGGAAATTATTCAAAAAGCACTTAAAAAAGGAATAAAAATAGTGCTAACATCAGGCAGAGGACTAATGTCAGTAAAAAATTTAGCAGCAGAAGTTGGAACAAACGAATATATTATATGTGGAAATGGTGCTATAGTATATAATTTAAAAGAAGAAAAACTAGAGTACGACAAATTTTTAAGTAAAAAAAAGGTATTACAATTAATAAAAATATGTGAAAAAAACAGTATATATTATAGTATTTATACTCAAAATGGAATTATTACAAAATCTTTAAATTATAATGTATTATTTTATAATTTTGAAAATGCAACCAAGCCTGACAATAAAAAAAGTAATATATATATTACTAAAGATATATATAATTATATATTAGAAAGAGAAGAAAATGATTATATAAAAATAACAATATGTGATGATAACAGTATTATATTTAATAGCACTATAAAAAAATTAAGAGAAGCAAAAGATGTAGAAGTATTAGATGTAGGGCATATGTCAAGAAAAATAATAAAAACAGGAACACAAATACACACTATAGAATATTTTTATACAGAGGTATCAAGTAAAAATGTTAATAAATGGAATGCTATAGAATTTTTAATTCAAAAATTAGGAATTAATAAAGAGGAAGTTATTGCTATTGGAGACAACATAAATGATCAGACTATGTTAGAAAACGCAGGATTAGGAGTGGCTATGGGAAATAGTGCACCATATATAAAAAAAATGGCCAAAATAATAACAGAAAGTAATAATGATGATGGTGTAGCTAAAATAATAGAAAAATATATTTTAAATTTATAACTTTAAATTGTATAGAAAAATAAAAAATGCACATAACTATAAAAGAATAGGAGAGTGTATTTTTTATGGAAAAAAACTGTGAAAAAGATAGAATTCAAAATCAAATAAAAGGTGATATATGGAATGCAGAAGAAGACGTTACTAAATATGGAGAATTTGTATCTTCTTATTTTGCATGGTTAACTTTAGAAAAACAAAAAAAACAAAGCAAAAGAATGGAAAACATGACTGATAAATAATTATAGCAAATCAAAAACATTGACAATATAAATATTAAAAAAGTATAATAAAGTTGGTGTATAAAATGGAAAAAGAAAAACAAATAGAATGGATTAATATATTAAGAGGATTTGCAATATTTTTAATTGTTATAGGACATGCTATAGGATACTCCCAAGAATTAAAAGAAGTATCTAAATATTTGTCATCTTTTTATGTACCTTTATTTTTCTTTATTTCTGGATATTTATTTAATGAAAATAAACGAGAAGAAATAGGAATATACATAAAAAGAAAAGCAAAAAGAATTTTAATACCATATTTTATTTTTGCTTTTCTTTCTTTAATTCCATATTATTTATTTGCAGGAGAAATTCAAGAAAATTTAAATTCAAAAAATACTATATCTAATAGTATTTTTACTTCTATATTTGCTATATTATATGGAAGTGGGCATGACAATAGACTACCTCAAAATTCACCATTATGGTTTTTACCATGCTACTTTATTGTAGTTGTTATTGCTAAATTGATATATAACAAAACAAAAAAATTTAAATATAAAAGTGCTACATTATCTACTTGTTTTTTAATAATTGGAGGAATAGTTTATTATTACTTTAATTTTGCATATCCATTTGGATTTGAAACAGCTTTAGTAATGTTATATTTTTATTTCTTAGGACATCAATTAAAACAAATTAATATAAATTGTAATAAAATTAAAATTGTAATAGGTTTAAGTTCTCTTATTGTAGGTTTTATAATTCATTTAAGCAATGGGCGTATTAGCTGTATGAATAATGATTATAAAAATAGTTATTTAATATTTATACTATCTGCATCATTTACAATTATAGGTTATAGTAATCTATTTTCTTTAACAAAAAAGTGCTTGCCACTTTCATATATTGGAAAACATACTATACCTATTTTAGTAGTACATAAAATGCCACTTGTTGTATTTCAAAGCAAATTAGGAATTATTAGTATTTATCTAAAACAAGGGAATATATTTTACCAAATATCTTTATCTTTAATTATGGCAGTTTGTTCAATATTATTATCAATCTTAGCTTATAAAACAATTGTGAAATTTTTACCCATTATATATGGAGAAAACAAAAAAATTAAAATAAACTATTGACAATAGAAAAAAAAAGAGTATAATATATTCATAAGTCAAAGAAAGTCAAAGTCAAAAAAGGAAGTGATATTATGAGGATGTCAGATATAATAGAAGAATTTATAAAAGAAATGTTTACAGATGAAGATTTTATTGAAATACGAAGAAATGACTTAGCAGAACACTTTAATTGTGTACCATCACAAATAAATTATGTAATTGCAACACGTTTTAAACCTTCTCAAGGCTATTATGTAGAAAGCAAACGTGGAGGTGGAGGACATATAAAAATAAAAAAAATAAATATAACAAAAAGTAATTATTTAATGCATGCTATAAATAGTATAGAAGATAAAATAACTTCACAAGAAGTAGATATTTTTATAAGCAATTTTTTATCATCAAATATTATTTCCAAAATAGAAGCAAAATTATTAAAAGTAGCAACAAGTGACAATGTATTAACAGTACCACAAGATATAAAAGATACTTTAAGAGCAAAAATTTTCAAAAATATGCTTGTTAATTTAGTAGAAGATTAATAAAGGAGGTAGATATATATGTTATGTCAAAATTGTGGAGAAAATGAGGTAAACTTTCATTATACTCAAATAATAAATGGAGTAAAAAAGGAAATGGCTCTTTGTGACAAATGTGCCAAAGCTTTAGGACTAGAACATTTAGATTTTAATATGCCAATTAATTTTTCTAGCTTTTTAGGAGATTTTTTAAATGATGTAGAAGATACAGACTTCTTGCCAAACTTTACAAAGCCTAGTGTATTAAAATGTAACAACTGTGGTATGACATATAATGAATTTGTAAATAAAGGAAAGTTAGGCTGCACTGAATGTTATGAAGTATTTTCAAAAGTTTTAAATCCTGTATTAAAAAATATACAAGGTTCAATTAACCATGTAGGAAGAAATATAAAATTAACTAAAAAAGATAATACAAAAAAAATATTAACAGAGAAAAAAGAAACAAGCCAATTAGAAAAATTAGAATTAGAATTAAAAAAAGCAATTAAAGAAGAAAGATATGAGGATGCAGCAAAAATAAGAGATGAAATCAAAAAAAATTCAAAATAAACTAAAAAGGAGGAACTTTATGTTAAATTGGTATTTACAAAATGGAAAAGATTCAGATGTAGTTATTAGCTCTAGAATTAGATTAGCTAGAAACATAGCTGATGTTCCTTTTCCAATAAAATTTTCAGAAGAACAATCCATAAATGTATTAAATAAAATAAAAGATATTACACCAAGTATTGGGTATGGATTAAAATTTATTAAATTAAATGATTTGGATGATATTACAAAAATAAGTTTAGTTGAAAAACATATAATTAGCCCAGAATTTGCAATAAATAAAAAAAACCAGGGGGCTATATTAATAAATGAAGAAGAAAATATTTGTATAATGATAAATGAAGAAGATCATATACATTTACAAGTATTTGCTTCAGGACTTGAATTAGAAAATTTAAAAAATTTAGCTATTGAAATTGACGAAAAAATTAGTCAAATGCTAAACTACGCAAGCAATGAAAACTATGGATTTTTAACATCATGCCCTACTAACGTTGGAACAGCAATGAAAGCATCTGTTATGATACATTTACCTGCCTTAACTATGACGGAAAATATAAATAAAATATTAAATATCATAAATGGGTTTGGAATGAATATTCATGGTATTTATGGAGAAGGAACACAAAGTCAAGGAGATATTTATCAAATTTCTAATAATCAGACTTTAGGCTTAACAGAAAATGATATTATAAAAAATTTAAATGTAATTATAGAAAAAATTATTGAACAAGAAAGAATAGCAAGGAAATATTTAGCTAAAAACTCTATAGATTTAGAAGATAGAATATATCGTGCTTATGGGACATTAGCTTATGCAACAAAGTTGTCTACTAATGAGGCAAGAAAATTATTATCATATGTAAAACTTGGAACTGATTTAGGTATAATAAAAGAATTAGATGATAGTAAGATTAGTAAACTATACTTATATGTGCAACCTGCTAATTTACAAAAATATGTAGGAAAAAAGCTAGAAGGATATGAAACAGAAATTAAACGTTCAGAAATAATAAAAGAAATTATAAAATCTTAAA
>CALXQH010000070.1 GCA_944390525.1 uncultured Clostridia bacterium
AAAAAGGTGTATAATATAAAAGCTTTTGTAAAAAATAAATAATAACTAATCAAAAGTTAAAATAAATGTATTTTGAAAGGGGAAATAAAATATGGCAGACGTATATATGGCAGGAGATTTTAGAAATGGAACAACATTTGAAATGGAAGGAAATGTATTTAAAGTTGTTGAATTTCAACATGTAAAACCAGGAAAAGGTTCAGCATTTGTTAGAACAAAATTAAAAAATGTAATATCAGGAGCTGTTATAGAAAAAACATTTAATCCATCAGAAAAATATCCAGCAGCTGAAATTGAAAAAAGAGAAATGCAATATTTATACAATGATAGTGATATTTATTATTTTATGGATAATGAAACATATGAACAACTACCATTAAATAAAGAGCAATTAGGAGATAGCTTAAAATTTTTGAAAGAAAATACAAATGTTAAAATACTATCATATAAAGGACATGTATTTTCTGTAGAACCTCCGATGTTTGTAGAATTAGAAGTTACATATACAGAACCAGGATTTGCAGGTAACACAACTACAACTTCTGGAAAACCTGCAACTTTAGAAAATGGATATGAAATTTCAGTTCCAATGTTTGTTAATATTGGAGATGTTATCCGTATTGATACTAGAACAGGTGAATATATGGAGAGAGTATAAATATAGAATGGAAGGAAATTAAAAATGTCAGATTTTAAAAATCGTTATCAAATAATATTAAATGAATTAGAAAATCATTTTCAAAATGAAGATGACAAAAATTTTGTTACTGGAAAGTTTCAAGAATTATCTGCTATCTTTATGGATATAATAGACAAATTAACTTCTGTTACAGATATGAAATTAAAAGAACTAGAAGAAAAACAAAAAGAAATAGAAGAAAAAATTTCAACAGTACAAAAAACAGTAAATGGAATTGAAAATGATATATATGAAAATGAAGAAACATATGAATTTGAAATAATATGTCCTTACTGCAATCACAAATTTATAGCCGATATAGAAAATGAAAACAATCAAGAAATTCAATGCCCAGAATGTCATAATATTATTGAACTTGACTGGGAAAAAGAAGATAACGACTGCAATTGCTGTTCACATAACTGTGATTGCGAAGATTATAAAGATGAAGAAGATGATGATATGTAATTAACAAAAAGACAAATAAAAATTTTTGTCTTTTTTATTTTTCAAATAAAACTAAAGGATTTATGTACTTACCATCTACTCTTACACCTAAATGTAAATGAGGTCCTGTAGTTGAACCATTAGTAGGATTACCATTTGAATCTTTATACTGATTACCAGGAACTCCATAAACATTTTTGGGGCCAACAAAACCAATAATTTGCCCTTTTTTAACAATATTACCAGATTGTACTATAAAATTAGGAGAAACGTGACAATATGTAATTTTCATATTATTTACAGACAAAGTAATAGTATACCCACCACCTCCTAGAAAGCCTGTAAAACTAATAACTCCATCACAAATAGCAATAAGATTGCTACCTTCAGCTGCACCTATATCAATACCTTTATGATATGTACTTGCTCCGAGCAGTAGGAGAATTACGTTTTCCAAAATAAGAGGTTATATAAGTATAACCTGGAGTTGGCCATATATAATCTTCATCGGAATTAAAATAGTAAAAGACATTATTAGAATTTTGAGTTAAAATATATGGACCAAAAAAACAAGAAATAAATAAAGTAATAAGTATAATAAAAACTATTATGTTATAAAAAGGCTTAAAAAAACTACTAGACATTAAAAACCTCCAATTCTAGTAGTACCCCAAAATTTTTATGAATCAAATTTTTTTTTATTAAAATTATTTTTAAAAGCAAAAAATTTACTAATAAAGAAATTTAAAATAATAACAATTACAGTTATAATGCATTTGTTGGCCAAAAAGGCAATATTATCATTAAATATAGAGTAAAATAAATGAATAATATCGTTTAATAAAAATACTCCTAATACTTCTATAATCATAGTAAAAATTCTACCAAAAATAAATTTAAGAAATTCAAACCATTTTTCTTTTAAAGTATTAGCAGCAGAATTAAAAACCCATTTCCTATTTGTAAAATATGCAAATAAAATAGAAGATATAATACCAATAGTACTAGATAGATTGGCTTCTAAATTACAAATAGCTTTTAAAATAAATGAAACAACAATATTTACTATTGTTGTTAATATTCCAAAAATAATATAAAAAATAACTTCTTTGTTTAATAATTTATTTAATTTGTACATATTTTTCTCCAAAATAATATGGCAGGGGTAGAAGGATTCGAACCCTCACAGGCGGTTTTGGAGACCGATGTGCTACCATTAACACTATACCCCTATATAACTATTTTAAAAATGTGTGAACACAATTAATATATTAGCATAAAAAAAATAAAATAGCAATAATAAAAACAAAAAAACTTTATATTCTTTTTTTATTAAAAAGAAATATAAAAAATAAGTAAAATACTTGACAAATTAATAAAAATGGTGTAAAGTATATTAGCATTACAAAAATGCTAATATACTTTTTTATAGAAAAGCTTACATACGAAAAAGGAGTGATATCAAAGTGGAAAGAAATGTAAGGATAAGTATGCTTTGCCAAATATACGGTAAAATGCTTACAAAAAAACAATATGAAATGATTAACAACTATTATAACAATGATTTATCACTTTCTGAAATTGCAGAAAACAATAACATAACAAGACAAGCAGTAAGAGACATAATAAAAAAGGGGGAAAATAAACTTTTCGAATTAGAAGAAAAGCTAGCATTTATGGAAAAAACATTAAAACAAGAAAAACAACTACAACAAATACTAGAAGAATTAAGAAAAATAGAAAATACATCTTCAGACAAAAAAATTGAAAAAATTCTTAATCATGTTTGTGAAGAATTAAGTTGTTTAGCTTAAAAAATAATATTTTGGTACTATATTACCAAAGAAAGGTACTAAACGATGGCTTTTGAAGGATTAAGCTCAAAATTGCAAGAAATTACAAAAAAATTAAGAGGTAAAGCAAGAATTACAGACTCTGATTTAAAAGAAATGTTAAGAGAAGTAAAACTTGCATTATTAGAAGCTGATGTTAACTATATAATAGTTAAAGAATTTATTAATCAAGTTCAAGAGAAAGCATTAGGGCAAGATGTACTAAAATCTTTAACACCAGGACAACAAGTTGTTAAAATAGTAAAAGATGAATTAGTGGAACTATTAGGTGGAACAGAAAGCAAAATAAATTTTACTCCAAATCCACCAACTATAATTATGTTAGTAGGTCTGCAAGGGTCTGGTAAAACAACAACAGCTGGCAAATTAGCAAACTTACTTCGTAAGCAAGGTAAGAAGCCTTTGCTTGTTGCTTGTGATGTATATAGACCAGCAGCAATTAAACAATTACAAGTTATTGGAAGCCAATTAAATATACCAGTATTTAGCAATGAACAATCCAAAGATGTTGTGCATATTGCAAAACAAGCTATGTCAACAGCAATAAGTAAATTAAATGATGTTGTTATTTTAGATACAGCAGGTAGGCTACATATAGATGAAGAATTAATGCAAGAACTTAAAAATGTAAAATCAAATATAAAACCACATGAAATATTATTAGTAGTAGATAGTATGACAGGTCAAGATGCTGTAAATGTAGCAAAAGCATTTAATGAAAATTTAGGAATAGATGGTGTAGTTCTTACAAAGCTAGATGGTGACACTCGTGGTGGTGCAGCATTATCTGTTAAAAAAGTTACTGGAAGACCAATAAAATTTGCTGCAACAGGAGAAAAACTAAGTGATATAGAAATATTTCATCCAGAAAGAATGACTCAAAGAATTTTAGGCATGGGAGATGTACTTTCTATAATAGAAAAAGCAGAAGAAAGTTTTGACTTAGAAGAAGCTGAAAAATTAGAAAAACAGCTTAAGAAAAAAGAATTTGACTTAGATGATTACCTAACTCAACTAAGACAAATAAAAAAAATGGGTTCTTTTTCATCTTTACTAAAAATGATTCCAGGTATGAACCAACTAAAAGACGTAAAAATAGATGACAAAGAATTTGTTAGAATAGAAGCTATGATTTGTTCTATGACAAAAGCTGAAAAAAGAAATCCAAAAATATTGAATGGAAATAGAAGAGTAAGAATAGCCAAAGGTAGTGGAACTTCAGTACAAGAAATAAATAAATTTATAAAATCTTTTGAAATGACACAAAAAATGGTTAAGCAAATGCAAAATAACAAAGGTAGTTTAAAAAAGATGATGAATAATATAGATACTAAAAATTTAAAAGATTTTAAATTTTAAAAACAGATTTTAATTTTTTATTTTTATATATAATTAATAAATTTTCAGGAGGTGAAAAAAATGGTAAAAATTAGATTACAAAGACAAGGCGCTAAAAAAGCTCCATTCTATCATATTGTTGTTGCAGATTCTAGAAGTCCAAGAGATGGAAAGATTATTGAAAAAATTGGTTCATATGACCCAATGACAGAGCCTTCAAAAATAATAATTGATAATGAAAAATTAACAAAATGGATAAAAATTGGTGCAAAACCAACAGATTCTGTTAAAGAATTGATTGAAAGAGCATCTAAGTAAATTTAAGAAGAGGAAAATTATGGAAGAAATTTTGAAAACTATTATTTTAAATTTGGTAGAAGAAAAAGAAAAAGTTATAATAAGTTCAAAAGAAGAAGAAAAGGCAACTTTATTTGAAGTAAAAGTAGCAGAAAATGATATGGGTAAAGTAATTGGAAAACAAGGAAAAATTGCAAAAGCAATTCGTACAGTTATGAAGTCTTTAGCTGCAAAAGAACATAAAAAAATAGTTATTGAATTTGTAGATTAGAGGAAAATAAATGAAACAAGAATATTTTGAAATTGGTCAAATTGTAAACCATTTTGGAATTAAAGGAATGGTAAAAGTAAATCCTTTTACAGAAGATATTTCTAAATTTAAAGAATTAAAAACTATTTTTTTAGAACAAAATAAAATATTAATAGAAGTTGAAATTGAAGAAGTAAAATATAGTAAAAACCAAGTTTTACTAAAAATAAAAGGGATTAACACTATTGGAGAAGCTGAAAAATATAGAGGATGTTATTTAAAAATACTTAGAAAAGATGCTAAAAAACTTCCAAAAGACACATATTTTATAGCAGATTTAATAGGAAATGCAGTTTATACTGACGATGGAATATTACTTGGAAAAGTACAAGATATTTACAATTCAGGAGCTAATGATATTTATGTTATTAAAGACAGTACTACTGGTAAACAAATATTATTACCTGCTATTAGGGAAGTGATTAAAAACATTGATATTGAACAAGAAAAAATAATAGTTCATTTAATAAAAGGATTAATCTAAGAAAGGAAAAGTTATGAAATTTGATATATTAACTCTTTTTCCAGAAATGTTTGAAACATTAAATAAAAGCATTATTGGAAAAGCAAAAGAAAAACAGTTAGTAGAAATCAATTTAATTAATATTAGAGACTTTTCCAAAGATAAACATAAAAAAGTAGATGATACACCTTATGGCGGAGGAGCAGGTATGGTTATAATGCCTAATGTTGTATATGATGCATATTCTTTTATAAAAGACAAAGAAAAAGCAAAAGTTATATACTTATCACCAAAGGGAAAAGTTTTAAATCAACAAAAAGTAATAGAACTTTCTAAAGAAAAACATCTTATTTTATTATGTGGACACTATGAGGGAATTGATCAAAGAGTATTAGATGAAATTGTAGATGAAGAAATATCAATAGGAGATTATGTTTTAACCGGCGGAGAAATACCTGCAATGGTATTAGTAGATTGTATAAGTAGATATATACAAGGAGTATTAAAAGAAGAATCTACATTAGAAGAAACTTTTACAAACAATCTTTTAGAATACCCTCAATACACAAGGCCAGAAGTGTTTCACCAAGTAAAAGTTCCAGAAATATTACTTTCTGGGCATCATGAAAATATTAAAAAATGGAGACAGGAACAATCTCTAAAATTAACAAAAAAGAAAAGACCAGATTTATTAAATTAAAAAGAAAGGAGGATATTCAAATAATGGATATCATAAAATCAATAGAACATGAACAATTAAAAAATAAGATACCTAATTTAAAAGTTGGTGATACAGTTAAAGTTCATCAAAAAATTAAAGAAGGTAATAGAGAAAGAATTCAAGTATTTGAAGGAATAATTATTAAAAAACAAAACGGAGGAGTAAATGCATCTTTTACAGTAAGAAAAATCTCTTATGGTGTAGGTGTTGAAAAGACATTTTTAGTACATTCACCATTAGTAGAAAAAGTAGAACTAGTAAGAGTTGGTAAAGCTAGAAGAGCTAAATTATATTATTTAAGAGACAGAGTTGGTAAGTCTGCTAAAACAAAAGAAAACACAGGTGCAAGAATAGAAGATAAAGAAATTCTTGTGAAAGAAGAATTAGTAGAAGTACCATCAGTTGAAGAAGAAAAAGTAGATGAAATTACAGCAGAAGTTGCTCCAGAAGAAGCACCAGCTGTTGAAACAGAAACTCCTGTAGTTGAAGAAGTTATAGACACAGTAAAAGAAGAACCAGTTGAAGAAATTAAAGAATAATTATAAAAAGCGATAAGAAAATCTTATCGCTTTTTATGTTTTTGACTATTTTTCTTTGCTTACTTGAGCATACTTTTTTAATTTTTCATATGCTAAATAATTTATTGTACCAGCAGGAAAATGACCATTGATGTCTTTTTTTCCAGCAGGAACTCCTGTTAAAATTTCAATTCCTTCTTCTATAGTAGAAATAGCATAAATATGAAAATTACCATTTTTAACCGCTTCAATTACTTCTTCTGAAAGATTTAAATTATGAACATTTTGTTTTGGTATAATAACACCGTGAGATCCATCTAAACCTCTCATTTTACAAATTTGAAAAAAACCTTCTATTTTGTCATTTACTCCTCCTATAGGCTGAATTTCACCTTTTTGATTAACAGAACCTGTTACACTAATAGCTTGATTAATTGGAACATTAGATAAACTTGACAATATAGCGTAGAGTTCTGTACTAGAAGCACTATCACCATCTACTCCATTATATAATTGTTCAAAACAAACACTAGCAGTAAGAGAAAGAGGAATATCTTGTGCAAACATTTGACCTAAATAACCTGTTAATATTAAAACTCCTTTAGAATGTGAAGAACCAGAAAGCTCAACTTCACGTTCTATATTTATAATACCATTTTTACCAGTATAAGTATTTGCTGTTATTTTTACTGGCTTACCAAAAGAATATTCACCAATACTCATTATAGTTAATCCATTAATTTGCCCAGTAACAAAGCCAGAAGTATCAATAAGCAAAGTATTTTCTTTAATCATTTCAATATAACGAGAATCATATTTTTTGACTCTTTCAACTCTTTCTTTTAAAGCTTTATTTACATGTTCAACAGTTACTACTTTTGAACGAGCTATTTTTGCCCAAGTAGCAGCTTCGCCAATAACCTGAGCTAAATCATTAAAACGTGTAGAAAGCTTTTCTTGATTATCTGCTATTTTGGAAGCATATTCAATAATTCTAGAAACAGCATATTTATCAAGAGCTGGAAGTTCTTCTTGAATACAATAACCTGCTATAAATCTAGCTAATTTATTCATATTTTCAGTAGTAATAGGAGCATCATCTTCAAATTCTACTTTTATTTTAAACAATTTTCTAAAGTCAGAATCCATAGAAAGTAAAGTCTGATAAATGTGTTCATCTCCTATAATTATCACCTTTAAATTTAAAGGAATAGGTTCAGGTTTTAAAGAAATCATAACCATAGAAGAACGAGGATCGGCAGCATTTTCAATACCTAATTCTTTTGACCTTAAAGCTTTTTTTAAAGCTTCATAGCACAAACTATTACTCAACAAATCATTTGCCTGAAAAATAATATAGCCACCATTTGCTTTGTGAAGTAAACCAGGTTTTAGCATAGTAAAGTCTGTTTTTAATGAACCATAATAGTTTTCATATTCTAACTTACCAAAAATATTATGATAAGAATAGTTAGAATCCATAACAACAGGAGCACCTGCTAAATTACTATTATCTACAAATAGGTTTACTCTATAATTAAGCCAAGGACTTGTTAATTCTGGTTTAGTTTGTGGAACAGAAAGTTGTCTATTATCTTTTTTGTCATCTACAACAAAACAAGAAATATTTTTTAAGATATCTTTTTTTATGTTATCTAAAAAGTGATTTATCTTTTTATTTCTTTTATATTTAGATTTAATATAATTAATATGAGTATTTACAGTTAATAAAGCTACATTAGATTGCCATTCTTCTACCTTTTTAGCAGATTCTCTTTCAATAGCCTTTATTTCTCCAATAGCTTCCATAATATGTTGTTGCACTATAGTAGACTTTTCTTCATATTCTTTTTTAACAGCTTCATCTAATTTATTAAACTCTTCTTCTGGCATAGCCTTACCGTTCATAACAGGCATCATATAAATACCAGTTTGAGAAGACTTAACTTGAAAACCATATTCAGAAGATTTTTTATTTAACTTTTCCATTAAAACACTACGTTTTTCTTCAAATTCTTGTTTTATTAGAGCTTTTTCTTTTTCAAATTCTTCATTATTAAAGGTAGATTTAATATCTATTTTTATATCATTAATAAAACGTTCCATTAAATCTTGAAACTCTTTACCTCCGCCAGCAGGAAGAGAAACAGCAACAGGTTCATTTGGATTATCAAAATTATATATATAACACCAATCTTGTGGAGTTTTTTTCTTTTTAGAAATAGTATTCAAATAGTTTTTGGTATACATTGTTTTGCCAACACCACTAGGACCTTCTATATATAAATTATATCCTTTAACATCAACACTTAATCCAAATTCTAAAGCTCTAATACCGCGGTCTTGTCCAATACCAGTATCAATAGGGTCTAATTCTGCAGTTGTTTCAAAATCAAACTGCTTAGGGTTACATACCATTTTTAAATCTTTGTAGTTAAGTTCATTTGTTTTTTTCATTTATTTTTCCTCCTTAGTTAAGTTCTAAACTCATTAAAATAGCATTGTCAGTATTATTATAATATTTTTTACGAAGTCCAACCTGTTTAAAATTATATTTCTTATATAAATTAATTGCAGGAATATTTTTTTCATTTACTTCTAAAGTAATTAATTTTGATTTTTGAAGTTTAGAAAAATGAATAACTTTTTCTAAAAGTAGAGAACCAATTCCTAATCTTCTACTATTTTTTTTAACAACAATATTCATAATGTTAACTTCATCTATAATTGTTAATATACCTACAAAAGCAATAATTTCTTTTTCCAATTTAGCAACAAAATATTGTGAATTTGAGTTTTGGCTATTTTCTAATTCTTGTTTTAAAATATTATAAGTCCAAAAATCATCAAAATCTTGAAATAAAGAGTCTTTAATAATATTTAAGTCTTTTAAAGTCATTTTTGATATACAAATTTTCATATTTTAAATATCCTTTTTAATTAACCTTTCCTCTAAAGCTATTTCTGCTTGTGATTTTCTTAAATAAATAGGAGAAATAAAATCTGAATTTCCATAATTTCCATTTTTATAATTAGTATAACCAATTCTTCCAACACTTATACCAGTTGATTTACAATAACTATCATCAAAAATTTTAAACTCAAAATTATTTTCTAAAAATGAATTTTTTATTAAATTTTCATAAAGAATAGCTCCATCACCAACAAAAGAAATTTTAGAACAATTTAAAGAAAATGTATTAATAAAACTTAATAAATTATTAAAACAAAATCCTCCTTTAATATTTTTAAAAGATAAAAAATCTAGTTTACTTTTGGTTATTTGCAAAATATTATTTTTTTCTACAATTTCAAAAATTCCAGCATATACATTACCATTATTAGCATTTATTAAAGAGCAAACTATACCTTGCTCTTTAGTATTATAAGCTAACGCTTCTAAAGAAGAAACTCCAGTTAAGGCAATATTTTTACTATCAGCAAAAGCTTTACAAGTAGCAATACCAATTCTAACACCTGTAAAAGAGCCAGGACCTAAGCAACAGCTTATTAAATCAATATTATTTAAAGATAAACTAGTTTTTTGAAAAGCGGTATCAATCATAGGCATTAATTTTTGAGAATGCGTTTTTTCATCATCATTATTTAATTCTAATAATATATTTTGATTTTCTAAAATAGCAATAGAAGCATTTTTAGAAGAAGTATCAATTGCTAAAATTTTCATCTTTACTAGTCCTTTCTAAAACATATTAAAACATTTATTACCAAAAGATTCTATTAAGAGTTCTCTATATTCATCATTAGAATTATTTTTATTAAAAGTAATTTTAATATAATCAGAAGGTAGAGATTCTTGGATTATTTCGCCCCATTCAATTAAACAAATACCATTTTCAAAATATTCTTCTCCACCCATAGCATAAAATTCGTCAATATCTGCTAAACGATATACATCAAAATGATATATAGGACATAATGTAGCATTATATTCATTTACAATAGTAAAAGTAGGACTAGAAATTTCATTTTCTAATCCAAAATAGCTCAATATGCCCTGCACAAATTTTGTTTTTCCAGAACCTAATTCACCTGACAATACTACAATATCTTTTTTATTTAACTGTTTAGCAAATTTTTTTGCGAAAATAATAGTATCTTGTTCACATTTAGAAATAAATTTATACATATATTACCTTCTAAAATTAATTTTAATATTTAATCATATTGTATATTAATAAGTTAATTTTGTAAAGCAAAAAAAGAAGAAATTTGTTGATTTTTTGACTATATAATGATAAAGTTATTATATAAAAAATACAGAAAGGTAATAAAAAAATGAGAATTATATTAGCATCTGCCTCTCCAAGAAGAAAGGAATTATTAAAATATATTACAAATAATTTTGAAATAATTGTAAGTGATACAGATGAAAAATTTGAAAAAGGTTTAAATATACAAGAGCAATCTAAAAAAATAGCATTTTTAAAAGCTAAAGATGTATTTGACAAAACTCAAGGAGATAGAATAGTAATAGGAGCAGATACATTAGTATTACAAAATGGCAAACTTTATGGAAAGCCTAAAACAGAAAAAGAAGCATTTGAAATGATTTCAGAATTACAAAATAATGTTCACGAAGTAATTACAAGTATTTGTGTATTAACTGAAAAAAACAGAGAAAAAAAACAGTATATAGATTATGATATAACAAAGGTATATTTATCAGAAATAACACCAGAAGAAATAAAAATTTGGATAGATTCAGGAGAAGCCATGGACAAAGCAGGAGCATATGCTATTCAAGGGCAATTTTCTAAATTTATAACAAAAATTGAAGGTAATTATAATTCAGTAGTAGGTTTACCAATACAAAAATTATATCAAGTTATTAAACAATATTTAGATTAAAAAGGAATAATAAAAATGAACATACCAGTAAAAAAAAATGAAAAATATATAGTACAGATTATAGACAATGGATATGAAGGAGAGGGAATTGCTAAAATTGAAAATTATACAATATTTATTCCAGAAGCTATAAAAGGAGAAAAATGCAAAATATTAATAGTAAAAACAACTACCTCACATGCATTTGGAAAATTATTAGAAATAATAGAACCATCAATAAATAGAAGTAAAATAGACTGTAGCTCATACAAAAGATGTGGGGGATGCAATTTAAGACATATAAATTATGAAACTACGTTAAAAATAAAACAAGAAAAAGTTCAAAATTTAGTAAATAAAATTTTAAAACAATCATTAAAAGTACAACCTACAATAGGAATGAAACATCCATACAATTATAGAAACAAAGCACAATATCCACTAGGTTATAGTAAAGATAAAAAAATAATAAAAGGAATATTTGCAGCAAGAACACATGAGATAATACCATTTAAACAATGCAAGATACAAGAACCTGTTTCGGAAAAAATAATAGATATAATAGTAGAATTTTTAAATAAAAATAAAATATCAGTATATGATGAAAAAACAGGCAAAGGAATATTTAGGCACATAGTAATAAAATTAGGAAAACAAACTAAGCAAGTAATGTGTATTTTAGTAATAAATGGAGAAAAAGTGCCAAAAGAACAAGAATTAGTACAATATTTAATAGACAGCTTTAATGCAAGTGAAAAAGAATATACAATTACAACTATAATAAAAAATATAAATACAAAAAATACAAATGTTATATTAGGAAACAAAAATATAACCATTTATGGAAAAGGTTTTATATACGATAAATTAGGAGAATATATATTTAAGATATCGCCAATGTCATTTTACCAAACAAACCCAGTTCAAACAGAAATTTTATATAACAAAGCGATTGAAATAGCAAATTTACAAAATGAAGATATATTATTAGATTTATACTGTGGAATTGGAACAATAGGAATATATGCTTCAAAAAATGTAAAGCAGGTATATGGAGTAGAAATTATTGGACAAGCAATAGAAGACGCAAAAGAAAATGCAAAATTAAATAATATAGATAATATAGAATTTATTTGTGGAGATGTAGAAAAAATATTAGAAAATTTATTAAAAGAAAAACATATTTCACCAAATGTAATATTTGTAGATCCACCAAGAAGGGGATTAGATGAAAAAACAATAAGTACAATATTAAATATAACTCCAAAAAAATTAATATACATTAGCTGTAATGCTGCAACTATGGTAAGAGACTTAGATAAATTATTAGCAAAATACAATATACAAAAAATATATCCAGTTGATATATTTCCATTTACAAGCCACGTTGAATGTGTGTGCTTGTTAAAACTGCGTTAAACCCTTATAAAATAAGGGAAAATCAACTATACATAGGGTGTTAAAAAAAGTCAAAAAAATAGTCAAAAATAGCGAAATTTTATAAAAAAACACTTCAAAAATATGATAGGTTGTTTTAGTAGTATATGTTTCCACATACAAGGTCTAGTGGTATTGGTTGTATATGATATTAACAAAAGAAAGGAGATTTTTGTGTAACAA